>JAISGL010000321.1 GCA_031263125.1 Opitutaceae bacterium
CGTCCACGGGCAAGATGCCCGTGCTACTCGATCCGGCGGCTTCGCCGGCAGCGGGCGGGACGCCCGCTCTACTCCAGAATTGGCGGCATGCCCTGTCCCGTTTTTGAGATGCGCCCCAAGTTATGGATGCGCTCGGGAATAACATACCCGTCTTTAACTGATGTTACGCGGTGCGTACGTAGCGCAGGCTGCCAAGCCTGCTGACGAGGCGAATCCTCGCCCGATTCGAAGAAAAACGAACGCCCGACGGCATGCGGCAAGCAAAGCAGGCTTGGCAGCCTGCGCTACGAGAGATCTGACGCAAGGTCAGGTCTTGCAAAATCCTGTAATATTACATAAATTATTGGTATATAAAAAATTATATACTTTTTTTCATCAAATTCAAGAGTGTCAATTATTTTTTTCCTGAACCTGTCCCTGTTTTTTTCCCGCACGTATCCGATAGGGGAACACATGCGCGTGCGTCCGCTTGAGGATTGTCTGGTTTGGAGCGGGGGCGCCTGAGTGTGTCGCAAGCAATGCGCCTGCGGGGCGCCCTTGGGAAAAAACAGCAAACGCGCCGCGTCAGAACTTGCCTTTGAAGCCGACTGTCCAGAGCGCGCGGAACGCCGTGCGTTGCTGGAAACGGGCGTGCTCCGGCGTGCCGGGACCGGCGATCTCCACGTCCTCGACCTCGTTGTTTATATTGTTCACGCTGCAATACAGGGCCAGCCACTTTGACAGCGTGTATTCCCCCTGGACGGACACATACAGGCGCTCGCAGCGGTAACGATATGTGCCTTCCGCGATTCCGTTTCCGGTCACAAGCGCCTGCTTCGCGCGGCCCGTGTAGTTGCAGTTCAGGCGCACGTTGTATTTGGAGCGTGTCAGGCTGACGCCGAAATTGCCGGAACGCGGTATGAACGAGCCGAAGTTGGCATTCGCCTGCGCGCCCGAGATGCGCAGCCAGCTCCAGTTCGCGAACACTTGCACGCCGCGCGCCCAGTGGGGCAAAAACGAAAGCTCCTGCTTGTAGTTCAGCTCCAGCCCGTATGTGTACACGGGGTCGTCGAGGTTTTCCTGCGTGCGCACCATGAAGTTTTCATAAAGCGCCGGGTCGAGGCCATACATGGCCAGTATCGCGGGTGTCACCAGAAATTCCGATGTGGCGAAAAAGTCCGTGTAATCCCGCTTGAACGCGCTCACGGAAACAAGGCCCACTTTTTTGAAATAATATTCGAGCGCGATTTTATAGCTGCTGGCATTCCAGGGTTTGATGGCGGCGTTGTTGAGGACGATGTAGCGCGTCTCGCCCGCGCCCACGTCGGTGTCGGGCAGCGTGATGCCGCCGGAATACTGATCGAAATTGGGGCGCCCAACGGTTTTATAATACGCGCCGCGCACGATGAGGTTAGTGGCGAGTATATAACTGGCGTTGATACTGGGGAACCAGTTCGTGTAATTTGCCGTACTGTGCGCGCCGCGCGCAATATAGGTGGCGCGGAGGATATCCGAGGCATTTGTATAAAGCGGCACGGCGACGCCGTTGCTGTCATAAATGACATTTCCCTCCCCGTCGCGCGCGTAGTTTCGCGAGGGGTCCGAGAGCGCTCCCCAGCCTTCGGCATCGGTGCGCTCGATGCGCACGCCGCCCGTCAGCTTGAGGCGGCGGTTGATAAACTGTCCGTCGAGGCGCACATACGCGGAACCCACGGATTCACGGGAGAGTTTTGAGTTGCTGGTCGTGGTGCGGTAATTGTCATCCGTGTTTTGCCTGAAATAATCGGGTGAGTCCTGCATGTGGTCGAACACGGTGACGGTGTCCAGCGAGAGTACCGTCGGGAAGCCGAACATGTCCACGCGCTGCGTATAATTGGGATCGTTGAACGGGACCGCGCTGTCGTCGCCGGCCGGCGTCGGGCGGGTGCTGCCGGCGCCATCGGCGCCGACGTAATTCCAAGTGCGGTTCAGCACGCGCATATTCTTTTTCTGGTCCTTGTAATCGAGTCCGGCCTTGAGCGACAGGGGCCAGCGCCAGTTGAACACGCGCTCGGCATTGGCAAAGGCGGTGATAATACTGTTATTGATACTTGGCTGGTTGGCAGCGGTTATGATCATCACATAGTTGTTGATATCAAAGGGGTCCACGGGCGCGCCGGTGGCCGTGTCGGTGAGCGTGATCGAGCCGGGGCGCAGATAGCCGATGTCGTCGAATTTGACATTGAGTTGTCCGCGTCGGGCGGTGGCGCTTTGCATCATGCCTTTGTCGTAATTGCGGTAAAGATGCTGCGCGTCCGAATAACCGATGCCGGAGTCGACCGACCACACCGAGCCTTTGTAACGGTAGCGCAATGTCGGCATGAAGGTTTGTGTGTAGCGGTGATTGGTGTCGGTGACAACGTCCACGCGGCCGGTGCCGTGGGTGTGGGTCGAATCAAAATTGCCGTCGGGCACACTTGCCACGATGAAATTCATACTGCGCTGCGTGTTGTTTGAATTGAATGTGCCGAAGGTGAAGTTGAATGACAGGATGCTGCCGCGCGTGATGCGCCAGTCGGCTGAAGCCCCGAACGAGGTGCGGATATTCTCCGCCATGGTGGCGCGAATTGTATAATTGGTCAGATACGGATTGCCGGGCGTGGTGTCGGGGAAATTGTTGGCGGGATTGGTCGCGTCACTGGTTCCGCGCCACGAGGTCGTCGCAAACGGGGATTCCTTGTAGCGCCATGTCGCGCCGGCGGAGACGGTGAAGCCGAATTTTTTATTCACGGGCACGACCCAGGAAAACTCAAAGCCGGGGCGCGCCTTGAAGGTGGATTCGCGCCGCGGGCCGGAGGTCTTGTACAATTGCGGCGTGTTGTCATGCCACGCCATGTAAGTCGTGAACCGAAGCTCGGGACGCCGCCTTTCAAACGCGCTTCTCGGAACAAGGTTGACCGAGCCGGCAAGCGCCGCGCCGGGCGTCTCGGGCGTGGGGGAAAAAACAACCTCGACGCGCGAGAGCGTGTTGACCGAGACCGCGTTCAACTCGACATTGCGCCCCGTGCCCGACATTTCCGACGAGGCGAGGCTGAAGCCGCCGATGCTGACGGGCACGTGGCTTGAGGACGCGCCGTTGAGCGAAATCTCGCGGGGATCGCCCTGCCGGTAATTCATCGTCACGCCCGGAAGCATTTTGAGGAACTCGCCGACATTGCCTTCCGGCACCACGCCGTATTCGTCAACTGAAACCACGGAGACGATGTTCGGGGCGAAGCGCTGCTCGTTGATGGCGATGGCCGCGCCATCCATCGTGCGCGAGGTGACGGTGTATTTTTCCAGCTCGACGATCTCCGGGTCGGCGCCGTCCGCCGCGAGCCGGTCGGCTGCCGTGAACTCGATATCCTGCGCCGTGGTCAACGGGTCCGTGATCGTGAGTGGCACGTGTTTGGTTTGCATGCCGGTGTACGACACCTCGAGCACGATTTCGCCAGGCGGCACGCGGGGGAGGATGTAGGTGCCGGTATCGTCGGTCATCGCGACGATGCCGGCGCCGCGCACGCCCAAGCGCGCATTGTTGAGGTATTGTCCCGTGGCGGCGCTGAAAACACGGCCCGTGACCGTGCAGGTCTGCCGCGTGGTGGGCGCGGCGGGCACGGCGGGCGGCTGGGTTTGGTTGCTTTGCGCGGGCAAAAACAAAACAGACGATGCATGCAGCATTGCCAGTGCGATCAATTGACGAGGCGTGTGGAACATGGACATTGAAGGAGTTGGGTGGAAGATGAAGTGAGGAGTGGAGATGCGGCTCAACTATCCGCACAGGGATGTTTTTGTCATATCGTCCGAAGCGATGATGTCCCGCCTGACCGTCCCGCAACCGGTGTGTCGTCCGAAGCGATGCGTGCGCGCAAAAAAGTCATCCAAAGTCATCCATATGGACGATTGTCCGCGACACGCGCGCCTGATAACCTCACGCTTATTATAATTATTTTTGCGCCAGAACACCAACTCTCTTATGAAAACTCCCATGAAAATTATTCACTGATGTTACGCGGCACGTAGGGCCTGACCTTGTGTCAGGCCGCGAATTACCAATGTAGCCTCCCACGCGGGCGCGGCCTGACACAAGGTCAGGCCCTACGAAATCAGCCGTCCGCGTAATATCAGTTATTAACTGATGTTACGCGAAGGCCGGTTTTTGGTAGGGCGGTCTCAGCGAGACCGCCGGAGCAAGCCGGAGGCTTGCCAGAAATTAGCCGGTGGTTGACGGAGCGCGACAGCGCGGAGATGGCATCGCCGCAGGCGATGGCCCGAAGGGCTGGCCATGACCGGGCGCCCGCTTTGGCGGGCGGGCATGGCCACAACGTCGCA
>JAISGL010000333.1 GCA_031263125.1 Opitutaceae bacterium
GCTCCTCCCGCCCCTCCCGCGTCCCCCGTCTCCCCCGTCACGCCCGTCTCCCCCGCCCCCCCGCTCTCCCCGCCCTCCCGGCCTTCCGCCCCCCCGCCCGCCCCGCCTTCCGCCTCCACACCCTCCACGCCTTCCGCACCCTCCACGCCGTCCGCGCCCTCTACGCCCTCCACGCCCTCCGCGCCGTCCGCGCCCGCGCAACAACCCGCCGCCACCCTCGCCACGGAGCCGCCGCCGGCAAACGCCGCCGCCCCCGTGCAATCCCCCGCTGAAATCCCCAAAATCGTCTTCCCCGCGCCGCCCGTCTCCGGCGGCGCAAGAAAAAAATGATGCCCCGTCAGACCGCGATAGAGCAGGCAGGAGCGGCGCATCTCAAAAACTGGACGGGCCAAGCCGCCAATTTCGGGTAGCATGGGCGTCTCGCCCGTGGACGGCGAAGCCGCCGGATTGATGTAGCACGGGCATCTTGCCCGTGGACGGCGCGAAGCGCCGCCCCCCCCATGTCAGCCCCGACGCGGGCGAGACGCCCGCGCTACTCCCGGAACGCGGGCGGGACGCCCGTGCCACGGCATCTTGCTTGTCCAGCTTTTGAGATGCGCCCGCGTGAAATAATAAGCCAGCCGGGGTTTTCTTTTCTGGCTGCCACGGCGCCGTGGGGTTGGGTGCCTTGGGTGCCGCTCCAGGCTGCTTTTATGATGTCGTCGTGGTGACTGATTCGGCTCGTGACAGTTACCACGTTTTCAGGCGGATGTTGCGGAATTCCACTTTCATCGGCGGGCCGACATGCACTTGCATGCCAATCGAGCCGCGCTCCGGACGATTGGGCGCATCGTCGTCAATCGTGATGCTCATCACCCGTCCGTTGATCATGTGGACGAGGGTGTTTCCCCGGATGATCAGGTGAACTTCGTTCCAGCCCGGACTGACCGCGCCGGCAAGCTCCGCTTCCTCACCCATCCTGGAGACCAGTGTTGGCGGGCGTCCTCCGGTCACGCGTGTCAGTTGACCGCGCTCGGCAAGGAAGAGGCGTCCCCGCTCCTCATAGTTGTTTCCCGAATACCGGTTGCGTCCGTCGAGGTCGCACTGGTAGCCGCGCATCGCGAATTTGTTTTCCGGCGTCGCGGGAACCGGGACGAGGGCGCTGCGGTAGTTGATGCCGCTGTTGCCTTTTTCGCTGATGCGGTATTCGAGCTTCAACTCAAAATTCGCGGGCTGTCCGCCCTGCCAGATGATGAACGTGTTGCTTTTCACGAGGGTCTCGGGCGTGATTTCACCGACGATGCAGCCGTCCTCCACGCGCCAGTAAACCGGATTCCCCGCCCATCCGTCGAGTGTCCGTCCATCAAAGATGGGTCGGAATCCAGACTCGTCGCCCCCGACCGGCACGGGGCGGTCGCTTTGCTTGGGAACATAGGGCGCAGGCGATGGCTGTGCCGGCAGGGGCAGGCACATGCCGCCAATCAAGACGCTGAAGACGCAGAGAACAAACCGGGTGGATGTGAGCATGGCGGATATAAACCACGGCCCGGCCCGCAGGGCAAGCATTTCGAGGGAGCGCATTTGGATCGGGTGCGCCTTTGAAGCGGCGTGTAATTCGTTCCGATGGGAGTGCCGCGAATTGGAGGAAGATTAAGGGCCAAAGGGATGCAAAAAGCGCAGGTGCGTTGTTCCTCCATCAAACAAACCCAAACCCGCGATTGAGTAAATGCCGCGCGAATGCCGTCCCTGGGAGCGCGGGCATCTTTGCCCGCGAAACGCCGTGCGTCCGCTTGGTGTCTTTCAAACACGCATCGCGGGCAAAGATACCCGCGCTCCCAGGATAGGCCGCCCGCGTAACATCAGTTATAATCATAAGTGAGGACGGTTTTGTGCTTGATTGCGCCGGTGTTGCAGGAGGCAACGAGGTTGGCTTGATGGGCGGAGGATTTTGTAGAGTGCATTTTATGGTTTCCTTGTTTTCCAGAGTATAAAAGCGCCGAGGGGGTGGAGGAGGGCGCCGCCGATGAAGAGGGATGTGTAACCAAAATGGGCGACGAGGTGGCCGGCGGTTTGATTGAATATAATACTGGCAACGCCGCTGAGGACGCTGAGGATGCCGATGCTGGTGGCGACGGTGCCGGCGGGGGC
Source organism: Opitutaceae bacterium (assembly GCA_031263125.1). Taxonomy (GTDB): domain Bacteria; phylum Verrucomicrobiota; class Verrucomicrobiia; order Opitutales; family Opitutaceae; genus Ereboglobus. Next base: position 2,128 of record JAISGL010000333.1, read on the forward strand.
GAGTTCGCTGACCATGACGCCGGAGAGTTGCACCCAGCCCTGGGTCATGAGCAGGCCGAGGCCGACGAGGGCCAGCACCACCCAGACGGCCCACGGCGCGGCGGCGGACGAGGGGAGAAACACGGCGAGGGCCGCGGCGGGCGCGAGGCAGGCAAGGCCACGCAGGACGAGGCCGCGCGCGGCGGCGGGATCGCCGGTGGCGGCGGCGCGACGGTCGGACCACCACGCGAGGGCCATGTTTATAACGGGAATAAACAGCCACGGAATCCACGCGAGGCGGCCCACGGTGTCGCGCGTCCAGCCGGAGTGCTCCTCAAGGAAACCGACGTGCCAGTTGATAAGGAAAAAATAAAACGGGTCGGTGCAAACGCGGGCGAGGATGAGGCCGCGCAGGCGGCGGTTGGCGAAGATTGTTTTGAGCGCGGTGAAGTAGCCGGATTGGGCAGCAGGTGTCGCGGCGGACGCGGCGGAGGCAGGCGCGGCAGAGGTGGGTGTGGCGGTGGTGACAGCGGGTGAGTTCGTCGAAGCGGCGCGGGTGGCGTAGGGCGGATTGCGGTCGGCGAGCCACCATGCGAGCGCGGTTAATAAA
>JAISGL010000444.1 GCA_031263125.1 Opitutaceae bacterium
GCGGCGGCGACTCCGGCGCGGTAATAATCGGGGGCGTCCACGATGGCTTGCGCCACTGCGATGACGTTTTCCGGACGCAGCACCCACGCCTGCGGATCGAGGCCGGCGTCGCTTTCCACGAGCCAGCGGCGGAGCGTGAGCGCCGATTCGCGGCCTTCGGCGAGGGCGCGGTTCATGAGGCGGCAGTCGTAGATGAGTTGTTCCATGTAACAGGTCGGCGCCATGCCGCCGAGCAGCTTGATGTTTTGCACGGATTCGTTCGACCAGGTGTCGGCGTAGGCGGCGGCGATGTTGCCCAGCGGACTGAGATGCGCGCACGCGGCGGTTTTGCCCTCCATCGCCATGGGATAGCCGGTGATCGCCTTGAGAAAGGGGTTTTCGTAACCGCAGTCCTTGCCGGGGCCGACCGCGCCGTATTCGTAGGCGACGAGCGAGCGCACCGCCGAGACCGCGCGCACCACGGCGGCGAATACGCGCGGGATCATGCGTTGCTCGGCGAGCACCATCGCGGTGTTGCCGAAACCGCAGGCCGTGTCGCCCGCGCACACCGCGCCGTGGCGCCGGGCGATTTCGCCGAGCCTGTCCCAGAGAAACGCCATGTCGCGGACGCCGAGCGAGCACATCGCGTAGATGACCTGTCCGATGTCGCATTGGAGCAGGGCCTCGTCGTGCAGTTCTTTTCCGCCGACCGACTCGATGCTGAGCAACTCCGCGCCGGCCCTGGCCGCGCCTTCAAACAGCTCCTGCATGCGCTCCCAGTGCTCGCCGCGGCGCATCAGCGGCGGGCGGGCGAACTCGCGGTTGTCGTTCGGCGTCATGCGGAGCGCGGAGGGCAGGCCGTGTTTTGCGTGCGTGTCGTTCATCGCGTCGAGCAGGATGTTGGCCAGTTCCAGGCCGAAGGCGGGCGTGGAGGTCATCGGCGGCACGGTCTCGAATTCGATGACGACGCCGGGCGCCTCCAGTTCCACTGCGCGTTTGAGCGCGCCGGTGATGATGTCGCGGTAGTGGCGGGCGACTTCCGGCATGGTCGCGGCGGTGACATCCATCGCGGGCAGCGTGAAGTTGAGTTCGGGATAAACCACGCCGCCGCCGATGTGCAGGCCGTGGCGCGTGCGGAGCGGTTTCGGAGCGGTGCCGAAGAGGAGGTCCCGTGAGTTGGAAATGGCGAGTTGACGGTATTTCATTATGTGAGTGGATGGATGGTGAGTGAGAGGATGGTGGGTGAGTGTGAGAGAGAGTGTGTGTGTGAGTGAGTGAGTGTGGAGTGAGGCGTGAGTGTGGCGGGAGGTGGGAGTAGGTGTGCGGGAGGGTGGAAGGTTCGCCTTTCAAATTAGCATCCGGGCGGTGCCGGGGGATTGCACTGTTGTGCTTGTTTTTTTCACTTTGGTGTGACGCAAGGGGAGGCGGACGGGGACGACGGAGACAGCGGAGGATAACAAAATATCCGCCCGGCAGTTGCCCCGGTTGATCACATGGCATGGCAGTTCGTCGCGGAATATTCTCTGCCCTGCTAATCGCAAAAAGGAAAAACCCGATCCCTTCGGATGCTCCGAGAATAACATATCTTATATTTGAGTGACCGACTCAGGAAAAACCGGAAAAGCAACTGACATGCAGTCAGTCAAGATCGAAGCCGGACAAACAGGGGGCAAACAGGGACAGAGGAAGAAGGATGGAAGGAATAGACTAATGTCAAATAAGGCAAATAAAATAGGGACAGACACAAGATAAAAATGGTTTGCACTCTTTTAAATTTGACGAAAAAAACATTTAATCTTTTATATACCAATAACTTGCGTGCTATTACATGAGATTACATGAGAGGGCTGCTGCGAGCGATAAGGCGATTGGGTTAGGTGTGGGTGTGGGTGATGTGGGTAATGGGTGATGGTGATTGAGGCGATAGGCCGCGAATTCCCAATGTTGCCCTCCCCTCGCGAGCGCGGCCTGACACAAGGTCAGGCCCTGCAAAATCCCTGCAAAATCAGCCAGTAGCCAACTGCCAGCTACCATCTGCGTAACATCAGATGCTGCTACAGACTGGATACCATATTTCATATTTCATTCGCGATTATTTGCGATTATTCGCGTCTATGTCAGGCCACTCGCAGACTCGCAGACGCGATTAAAAAACTCATTACGATTTAGTATCTTGAAAAATTATCCTCTCAAACCTGCGCGTTTTTCACAAAGTGAGGGGAGGGAATAACCACAAATCACCAACCAAGCCACAAACCGCAAACTTCACGCACACACATACGCATACGCACACACTGCCTGCATCCGCCTCCGCCCGCATCATGTCCGCAACCAATTTCAGCACCACCACCGCCGCCACCGTCAGCACCACCGCCCCCGCCGCCACTCCCACTGCCGCCACCCCCACTGCCGCCACCGGCATCGCTCCCGTCCTTACCGCCCCCCCCGCCCCCACCGCCGCCAACAGCCCCGCTCTCCAGGCCGCCATCGCCCGCGGAGCCATTGCCATCCTCGGCACCGGCTCCCACGCCCCGAAAAACATCGTCACCAACGACGACCTCGCCCGCCAGGGCATCGACACCACGGACGAATGGATACGCACCCGCACCGGCATCAGCTCCCGCCACATCGGGGCAAACGGCGAAGCCACCTCCGATTTTGCCACGCGCGCCGCCCAGGCCGCCCTCGCCGACGCCGGCCTCACCCCCGCCGACATCGACCTCATCATCATCGCCACCCTCACCCCCGACCTCCCCATGCCCGCGTGCGCGACACTCGTGCAGCAAAAACTCGGCGCCCGCGCCGACATCCCCTGTTTCGACCTCAACGCCGCCTGCACCGGCTTCCTCTACGCCCTCGACACCGCCTGGGCCATGGTCGCCAGCGGACGTTACAAACACGCCCTCATCGCCGGCGCCGAAAAACTCTCCTCCATCCTCGACTGGCAGGACCGCAACACCTGCGTCCTCTTCGGCGACGGGGCCGGCGCCGCCATCATCGGCGCCACACGCGCCCGCAAAAGCACCTTTGCCGGCTCCCACTTCTCCCCCCTCCGCGCCGGCACCCTCCCCCCCGAAATCATCGGCGTCCGCCTCTACTGCACCCCCGACACCGAACTCCTCCACATCCCCGTCGGCGGCTCCCTCCGTCCCCACACCGCCGGCACCTACGCCCAACGCCAGCACTACGTGCAGATGAAAGGAAAGAAAATTTTCAAAATCGCCGTCCGCGAAATGGAACGCGCCGCGCGGGAAATTCTGGAACAACACAACCTCACCACCAATCAAATTGCCCTTGTCATACCGCACCAAGCCAACCGCCGCATCATCGACGCCATCGCCAAAAATCTCAATTATCCACCCGACCGCATCTTCGTGAACCTTGACCGCTACGGCAACACCTCCGCCGCCTCCATCCCGATCGCCCTCGACGAAGCCCGCCGCTCCGGCCGCGTCCATCCCGGCGACACCACGCTCTTCCTCGCCTTCGGAGCGGGCTTGACCTACGGCTCCGCGCTCGTTCGCTGGTAAACCACCACCCGGTAAACCACCACCCGACAAATCATTTTCAGTCTCGCGCACGACGCGCATTGCAACATAACCGATTCCCATTTTCATCATTTTCACAATGTCCAACCGCACCGCCATCCGCCGCCACCACCTCCTCACCCTCGCCGCCATCATCACCCTCGTGACGCTCCCGGCACACCTCGCCGCCGACCTCGTGTGGACCCCGGAAACCGGCTGGAAAGCCGAAGGCGGCATCCTCACCGGCCTCACCGGCCCCGACGGACGCAGCGCCCTCGCGCTCATGAACACCGCGCGCGAAGACGAGGAAAAAGAAGACCCCAGGAAAGCCATCAAAACCTACGAACGCGTCGGCAAACGCTACTCCAACTCCATCTACGCCCCCGAAGCCATGTATCGCGCCGCGACGCTCCGCTTCGAACAACGCAAATTCCCGAAAGCCTTCGACGACTACCAAGTCGTCGTCAGCCGCTACCCCAACACCACCCGCTTCGACCAGATCATCGGCGAACAATACTCCATCGCCGCTGCCTACCTCAACGGCGCCCGCGGCCATTTCCTCTGGATATTCCCCGGCTTCACCAACCGCGAAAAAGCCATCCAGTATTTTGAGACCGTGCTCTTCAACGCCCCCTATTCCGAATACGCCCCCCTCTGCCTCATGAACATCGCCGCCGGCCACCAACGCCTCGGCAACACCGAGGAAGGTCTCTACGCCCTCGACCGCCTCATCAACAATTACAGCGGCAGCACCCTCACCCCCGAAGCCTACATCAGGATAGCCGACACCTACGCCTCCCTCGTGGACGGCCCCTACTACGACCAAGGCGCCACCAAGGAAGCCATCACCTACTACGAAGACTTCATGATCCTCTATCCGGGCGACGTCCACATAGTCGAAGCGGAAAAAGGTCTCAACAACATGAAGAAGACCATGGCCGAAAGCAAAATCAAGATAGCCGATTTCTATTTCAAAAGACGCGGCAATTACAAAGCCGCCCGGGTCTTCTACAACGAAGCCATCACCGTATTTCCCGATTCCGAAATCGCCGCCGTCGCCCGCAAACGCCTCGCCGAAGTCGAAACCGCCGCCGCCAAAGCCACCGAAACCCCGAAGAAAAAGCGCCGGAAATTCCTGGGCATCTTCTAGTAGCGCAGGCTGCCAAGCCTGCTTTCCCCGCCCGCCCACCCGCCCAAAAATCCGCAAACGGCAAACGACAAACCGCAAGCCCGCCGGAAAAAACAAACAATAAATATTATTCCCAAAACAGCCCCCCAACCGCGGATGACCACGCATATACACGGATATTTATAATTAACTGATGTTACGCGACACGTAGGGCCTGACCTTGCGTCAGGCCGCACACGCATGGGAGGTCGCACAGGTAATTCGTTGCCTGACACGAGGCCAGGCCCTGCAAAATCTGCCGCGCTGCGTAACATCAGCAATCAACTGATATTTCGCGGCTGGCAGTTTATAAAACAAATTCACCCATGAGCGACAAAACCATATTCCAACGCATCATCGACCGCGAAATCCCCGGCAAAATCGAATACGAGGACGACCAGTGCATCGTCCTGCACGACATCCAGCCGCAAGCCCCCGTACACCTGCTCATCGTGCCCAAGCGCGTGATTGCGCGCGCCTCCGAATCCACGCCCGCCTCGCCCGACGAACAACTCCTCGGCCACCTCATCACGACCGCCGGCGTCGTTGCGAAAAAACTGAATCTCGACCGCGGTTTCCGCCTCGTGATCAACAACGGCCCCGACGCCTGCGAAACCGTCCCGCACCTCCACGTACACATGCTCGCCAGACGCCCGCTGGCCTGGCCGCCGGGTTGAATGCGCCCCCTCTGCCGGCGCAATCGCCAGACCGCACCAGACCGCCGTGGCACGGATTTCCAGCCCGTGAGCAGCATCAGCTTCCAACCGATGTGCCTTGCCCGGCTCGCGTAACGCGGGTGTCCCGCCCACTGGCGGCGCGAAGCCCCCCCTCCCCCTCCCCATGCCGGCCGTTCCTGGGAGCGCGGGCATCTTTGCCCGCGAAGCGTGTTTGAAAGACACCAGGCGGGCGCACGGCGTTTCGCGGGCAGAGATGCCCGCGCTCCCAGGAACGGACTTCGCGTTGCCCACGCTCAATCGCGGTAAGTGACCGGCCGGGGACCTGCACACGCAGGTCATTGCCGGATGGGTGTAATCAATAACAACGGGCGCCTTCAATGGTGGCCATTTGCATGGATACGACGCGCGTATTATCTCCCGCGGGGCGGTGTCCAGTTTGCGGGCAGCAGCGGCGTGAGATCGTCCTGATTGGTCATCGCCGGCAGGCGCGCAAGCACGTCGCGCAGGTACGCAAGCGGGTCTTTGCCGTGGCGGCGGCACGAGATGACTATCGAATAGAGGATCGCCGTGCGTCCCCCGGCCTCGGGGTGGCCTATGAACAGCCAGTTTTTCCTGCCAATCGCGCCGGGCCTTATCGCGTTTTCTACCAGATTGGTGTCAAGGCGCGTGTGCCCGTGCTCAACATGCGCGGCC
>JAISGL010000459.1 GCA_031263125.1 Opitutaceae bacterium
AAGCTCTTCGAGGAAACAGTGCGCGCAAATGGAAAACTCCCGCTGCCCACCGTATTGAGATGCCAGATACGATACTTCACCGAGGGCGCCGTGCTGGGTTTCAGGGAATTCGTCACGAAACAACTCGTGGACTATCGTCGAAAGACAGGCTTGCTCCGCAAAAAACAGCCCCAGGCCCTGCCGCCAGTATGCGACTGGGGCGGCGGCGCGGGCGCGGACGACATCATGGTCATGCGTGCACCGAGAAAACGGATGCCTGGTTGATGGGTTGATGGTTAATGGCTCTGCGCCGTCTCCAATCCGGGTACCAAAAATGCCCGTGCAACGGAGAGCGAAGTTCCGCTCAGCGCAAATACTCACCGGCGCACTCTGGCTCTCACTGACACATTCATCGGCACAACTTTGGCATGCATCACGTTGGACGGATGTCGCCGCAGGTATCGCCGGGTGTCGCCAGATGTCGCCAAATGTTGCCGGATGTTGCGCGGACAGTGCGCGGACGGGGTTGATAACTGATGTTACGCGGCGCGTACGTAGCGCAGGCTGCCAAGCCTGCCGACGAGGCGAAGCCTCGCCCGGTTCGAAAAAAACGAACACCCGGCGGCATGCGGTAAGCAAAGCAGGCTTGGCAGCCTGCGCTACGTTACGACGACTGGCGCGGTTGCTTTGGGAACGCCGACTTAAATCGACTTAAATCGATTTAAGTCGGGTTAAGTGTTAAACATCAAAGAGATTCAAAAGGCGCCGCTGTGTTCTTCCACCACCAACCAAACCCGCCCCCCTCGATTGGGCGAGGGCGAGGACAACGCAGAGCAGAGTATGTCCCTAGGATTCCCGGAGTCTGTCCCTGTAAGCCCCTGTCCCTGTAAGCCCTGTAAGCCTGTGAGCGCGGCGAGGAGCGCGGGCGCGGGCGCGGGCACGGGTGCGTTTCGCGGGCACCTTTGCTTGCGAAATGCCATGCGCCCGCTTGGCGTATCTCGAAAATTCATCGCGGGCAAATATCCCCGCGCTCCCAAGGACGCGCTCCCAGGCGCTGCCGCGTAATATCGATTAATAATTGCAGGTTGATAATTGGAGCTTGAAGCGGACGGGAGATTTTACGCACTTCATGCGTTCACACAGATTCCTTTAACCGTTCAACCTTCAACCAACACTCACTCATCATGGCAGGCGTCGGAAAACTTCTTAAACAAGCGCAGAAAATGCAGCGGCAAATCGAGTCGCTTCAGGCCCGGCAGGAAACCAGGGAAATGGAATTCACGCACGGCGGCGGCGCGGTCAAAATCAAAATCAATGGCGCGGGCAGATTCCTCGCCATCACGCTCGATCCGGAATTTCTGAAGGAAGACCCGAAATTTGTGAATGAAACCCTCCTCGCCGCCATCCAGGAAGCCGCCAGACAGGTCAAGGAGCAGAACGACGAGGAAATGAAAAAAGCCGCATCGGCGTTTCAAATGCCGGGGCTGATGTAACGCCGCCGAAAACGGCGGCCAATGCGGAACAATGTGGAATGAAGAATGAGAATGTAGAATGAAAAATGCAGAATGCCCGGCCTTTCGGAACAGCACGGTTTTATTCTTCATTCTACATTTTCCATTTTCCATTTTTCATTGGCGCAAAGCGCGCATCCATGACTCATGACTCCCGCTTTTGAAAAACTGCAGAAGCAATTGAAGCAACTCCCCGGACTTGGGTTCAGGTCGTCGGAGAGGATTGCGATGCACTTGCTCGTCGGGAAACCGGAGCGGCTGCCCGCGCTCGTGCAGGCGCTGGAGGAGGCGGCGCGCGTGGTGAAGCGTTGCGTGCGTTGCGGCAATCTCGCGGAGCAAACGGACGGAAGCGGCGATGCGCCGGTGTGCGCCATTTGTTCGGATGACCGGCGCGATCATTCGGTCGTGTGCGTCGTCGAGCACGTGCCCGATCTCATGGCGATGGAGCACTCGGGGGCGTATCGCGGGGTGTATCATGTGCTGCACGGAAAGCTCTCGCCGATTTCCGGCGTGGGACCGGAGCAGTTGAATTTCGCCACGCTGTTTGAGCGCGTGCGAAACGGCGGCGCGCGCGAATTGATCCTGGCGCCATCGAACGATATCGAGGGCGAGGCGACGTGTCATTTTCTCACGCAACATCTGCCGAAAAACGAGCATGGCGAAAGCGTGAAGACCACGCGCATCGGTTTCGGCCTGCCGAGCGGCGGCGGCGTTTTGTACGCGGACTCGGTGACGCTCAAAAGCGCGCTTGAGGGCCGCCGGGAGTATTTATTCTAAATTTCATACGAAATTGCCATAATTGCCCATTCTCTGCCCGCAATTTTCCTGGGCATCTCACGATTTTCGACAAAGGCGGGAACCCCGGTTTCGAGTCGTTTGACGGCTTCTTTCACCTCACCTTCCCCTTCACGGGAAAGTTCGCGGTGTGTTTCCGCGTTTCCGGGCGGCGTGTTTTCAGACGTGCGTTTCCAGACACACGATTACACCCTGCGTTTTCAAACGCGCGTTTTCGGGCGTGACTCTTCACGCGGGGCGTTTTTCCTGAACCGTCTTGCATGTCACAGCCGCCGAACACACAGCCGCCGAACAGTCTCAGCCTCTTTCGCACCCGACGCTTCCTGCCGCTTTTCCTCGTGCAGTTGTTCGGCGCGTTCAACGACAACTTCTTCAAATACGCCTTCACCATTTTGGTGACCTACCAGTTCGCCGAGAAAAACAACTGGGACGCCGGCGTCATCACGCAAATCATCGCGGCGTTGTTTGCGCTGCCGTTCTTCCTGTTCTCGGCGTTTGCCGGGCAGCTCGCCGACAAATACGAGAAGGCGCGCGTCGTGCGCATCAACAAGTTCATCGAGATACTCATCGTCGCGTTCGCCGCGGGGGCGCTGTATTTTGAGGTGGCGTGGATGCTTTTCTCCGCGGTCGTGCTGCTCGGCACGCAATCGACGTTTTTCGGCCCGCTCAAATACAGCTTGCTGCCACACCATTTGCGCGAGGAGGAACTGGTGGGCGGCAACGCCATTTTCGAGGCGGCCACGTACGTCGCCATCATCGGCGGGACAATCCTGGGCGGCGAACTGATTCTGGTGCGCGGCGGCGTGCTCTACGTCGGCGGCATTTTGATGGCGTGCGGGCTGGCGGGGTGGATCGCGAGTTTTTTTGTGCCACCGGCGGCGTCCGAGACGCCGGGGCTTAGGATCAACAAAAACATCTGCACGGCGACGGCGGATTTGATCATGTTCACCGCGCGGCGGCGGCGCATTTTTCTGACGATTCTGGGCATCTCGTGGTTCTGGCTGATCGGCGCGTTCTGGATAACGCTCACGCCGGAATACGTGAAGGCGCAGCTCGGCGCGGGGCCGGGCGTGACGACGACGATCCTGATTCTTTTCGCGGTGGGCGTGGGCGCCGGCTCGATGTTTTGCAACCGCCTGCTGCGCGGGCGTCCGACCGCCACGTATGTGCCGCTCGCGGGGCTGCTCATCTCGATTTTCATGATCGACGCGGCGTTGCTCACGGCGGGGCTTGGCGGGCGTTACACGAGTGGCGGCGAGACGTTTTCGTTCCTCTCGGTCACGGGCGGCCGGCTGTGCCTCGACCTGCTGGGCATCGCGGTTTTCGGCGGCATTTTCAGCGTGCCGCTTTATGCGTTGATGCAACTCTGGTCGCCGCCCGCGCACCGCTCGCGCATCATCGCGGCGAACAACGTCATCAACGCGCTCTTCATGGCGGTGGTCGCGATTGTGTGCGCGTTGCTGTTCAAGCTCGGCGTGTCGGCGGGGGTGCTGATCCTGCTGCTCGCGATCACCAACGCCATCATCGCGCTCTACATCATCGCGCTCGTGCCGGAGGCGGTGATGCACACGTTTTTGCGCTGGCTGCTCATCGTGATGTTCAAGGTCGAGGTGCGCGGCGCGGAACATTTTCGCGAGGCGGGAAAACGCCGCGTCATCATTGCCAACCACACGTCGTTCATCGACGCGGTGCTGCTCACGGCGTTTTTGCCGGAGCGTCCGACGTTCGCGATCGCGCCGGAGTACATCACGAAGCGGTGGCTGAAACCCTTCCTGCATCTGGTGAACGTGGTCCCAATCGACCCGACAAAACCGATGGCAATCAAGACGCTCACCACGCTCGCGCGCACGGGCATGCCGATTGTGATTTTCCCGGAAGGCCGCCTCACGGTGACGGGCGGAATCATGAAAGTGTACGAAGGCCCGGGCCTCATCGCCGACAAGGCCAACGCCGACCTCATCCCCGTGCAAATCGACGGCGCGATGCACACGATCTTCTCGCGCATGCGCGGAAAATTCCGCCGCCGCTGGTTCCCGAAAATCACCATCAGCATCCTGCCGCCCCGCAAATTCCACCCGCCCGAAGGCATGCACGGGCGCGACGGACGCGCCCACATGGCGCGCGACCTCTACGACATCCTCGTGCAAATCAACGTGGCCACGGCGGACTGCGGCCGCACGCTCTTCCGCAGCCTCATCGAGGCCGCGCTCCGCCACGGGCACAAAGCCAGGGTGCTCGACGATCCGAATTTCAAACCCGTCAGCTACCGGAAACTTCTCATGGCGAGCCTCTTTCTCGGACGCAAACTCTGCGCCGGCACGCAGGCGGGCGACCCGGTCGGCCTGATGATCGCCAACAGCTCCGCGGCCGTGTGCGCGTTTTTCGGCGTGCAGTCGGAAGGCCGCGTCTGCGCGATGCTCAACTACTCCGCCGGCCCCGCGAACACCGTCGCGGCATGTCAGGCCGCGCGCATCCGCGTGGTCTGGACCGCCCGCAAATTCGTTGAAATCGGAAAACTGCAACGCCTCGTTGACGCCATGCTCGGCATCGGCGTCGAAGTGCGCTACCTTGAGGATGCCGCGAAACGCAATTTCGGCGACTACATCCGCCTCCCGTTTTATATGCGCGCCGCGCGCTGGGTCGCCAACAGCCGCGAACGCCGCGCCGCCGAGGAACTGTTTGCGCGCAACCACTCGGGCAACATTTACCAGACCGGCGCGACCACGCCGCCCATGCCCATGCCGCCAGTCGCAAAACCCGCGCAGCAAAACGTCCCCACCCCGGCGCGCCAGCGCATCTACGACGCGTTTGCCAACGCCCGCTCGCACCTCGTCGAAACCATCGCGCGCTTCCGCCGCTACGACGAATCCGTGCTCGCCGACAAACCAGCCGTCGTGCTCTTCACCTCAGGCTCGTCCGGCACGCCCAAGGGCGTCGTCCTCTCGCACCGCAACCTCATATCGAACTACCACCAGCTCGCCGCCAGCGTGGACCTCACCAGCTCGGACAAGTTTTTCAGCTGCCTGCCGGTCTTCCACGCCTTCGGACTCACCGGCGGCGTGCTCTTCCCGATATTCAACGGCACGCCGACCTTCATGTATCCGACGCCGCTGCACTACGGCATCATCCCCGAGATGCTCTACCAGACCAACGCGACCTTTTTCTTCGGCACGTCGACCTTCCTCTCCGGCTACGCGCGGCGCGCGCACCCCTACGACATGTTTGCGGTGCGCTACGTCGTCAGCGGCGCGGAAAAACTCAAGGACGAAGTCCGCCAGATATACTCGGAGCAATTTGGCGTGCGCATCCTGGAAGCCTACGGCGCGACCGAAGCCTCGCCGGGCATCAGCGTCAACACGCCCATGCACAACCGGCCCGGCACCGTCGGCACGATACTCCCCGGCATGGAATGGCGGCTCGACCCCGTGCCCGGCATCGAGCAAGGCGGACGCCTCTGGGTGCGCGGCCCCAACGTGATGCTCGGCTACCTGCACGCCGAAAATCCCGGCGTGCTCGTCCCGCCGCCCGGCGGCTGGTATGACACGGGTGACATTGTCGACGTCGATGACGACGGCTACGTGAAAATCCTCGGACGCGCGAAACGCTTTGCCAAGATTGCCGGCGAGATGGTCTCGCTGGCCGCGGTCGAGGACCTCGCCTCGGCGACGTGGCCCGAGGCGTTGCATGCGGTGATTGCGCGCAACCACCCGCAGAAAGGCGAGGAGATCGTGCTCCTCACCGACCGTGAAAATCCGCAGCGCTCCGAACTCATCGCCAGGGCAAAGGAAAAAGGCATCGCGGAGCTGACGGTGCCCCGCGTGGTGATCGAGCGCGAAATCCCCGTGCTCGGCTCCGGCAAACCCGACTACGTGACCTTGGAAAAAGAAATGCGGGAAAAAGATTCCGCCACACCGCCCGCGGCATGAATCGGACTGCTCGGACAGATCAGGCAGATCAGGCCGATCAGCCAGATCAGCCAGATCAGGCCGCTCAGACAGCCCCACCCGATCAGACAGCCCCACCCGCCCGGACAGCCCAGCCCGCCTGCACCCCCCGCCCAACCCGCCCCGCCCGCACCGCCCAGCCCGCCCACACCGCCCGCACCGCCTGCCCAATCCGCCCAGCCCACTCGCCCGCACCACCCTTTCCCCTTTCACTCCACAAACAGCAGCACGCCGGTGGCGTTGTCCTTGCCGCCGGCGTCGTTGGCGAATGCGATCAGCGAGCCGAGGATGTGTTGCGGTTCCCTGCCGCCGCCGAGCATGGCCGCAAGCTCCGGCTCGCCGACCGCCTTGTCGATGCCATCGGTGCAAAAAAGATAGCGGTCGCCTGGCTGAAGAGGCATCCGGAGTGTGTCGACCTCGGGGGCGGGTTGCTGGCCGATGCAACGCGTGAGCGATTTGCGCTGCATCTCGTCCAGCATCTCGAGTTCGTCCGCTTCGTGACGGAGGAGAATGTCGTTTTCGACCGTGTGGTCGGCTGTCAGCACGGTGAGTTTTCCACCGCGCAGACGGTAGCAGCGCGAGTCCCCGACATGCGCGAGGCAGAGATGGCGGTTGCGAACAATCGCGTAAGTGAGCGTGGTTCCCATTCCGAGCGGGCTGATTTGCTCGGCAAGGGCGCGGACGACGCGATTGACGCGATGCGTGAGGCGGACGAGATTGGGCGGCCCGCCGCCGGGCAACGCGGCGACCTCGTCCCGAAGCGTCGTCACTGCGGTCTGCGCGGCCTCGGCGCCGCCGGGCAAGCCGCCTATCCCGTCAGCCACGCCGTAGAGTTGCAGCATGTTGTCGCAAACAAAGCGGTCTTCGTTATCGCGACGTATTTTTCCAATATCGGTGAGTGCTGCGCTGCGGATTTGCATATCAGGCGGAGGTAATGATGTGTGCAAAACATTGGCTGGAGCAATGGCAAATGAGAGACAAAAGCGAAAACCGAAGCGAAGGCCGAACCGAAAGCCGAAACCGAAAGCCGAAAGCCGGAACGAAAGCCGAAAGCGTGCCGGACAGGGCGTTTTTTGCGCTTTTTCAAGCCGGGATTCGCGCCCTCTTCAAACTGTGAGCGCGGTTTCGCTTTGCGCTATTGCGAAAAATGTATCCAAAAACAAAGTTCTCATAACTCATAATTTATAACTCATCCTCATAACCTGTCATATCATGCCTAATGGATTGTTTGTTTCGTATTGTGGCTTTATATTCTTCACCGCCGCCACCGTTGCCGCCGCCGTTGCCGTCATTGCCGCCGCCGTCGTTGCCGTCGCCGCGGACGGATCGCCGTTCCACGCCGCCTCCGCGATCCGCCACGAAAAAATCCGCGTCGAAGCCCCGTTTGACATGCCGGTGATCCTCGTGCCGGTTTTCCCCGCGCGCGATTTTGCGATCACCGACTACGGCGCGAAACCCGGTCCGACCGCGGCCGCGCAAGCCGCCAGCGCCGGCGCCATCCGCAAAGCCATCGCCGCGTGCCACGCCGCGGGCGGCGGACGCGTCGTGATTCCCGCCGGCGAATGGCTCACCGGCGCCATCCACCTGAAAAGCAACGTCAACCTCCACCTCGCAAAAGACGCCGTGCTCACCTTCAGCGACGACCCGCGTGATTATCTCCCCGCCGTGCAGACGAGTTGGGAAGGCTGGGAGTGTTTCAACTACTCGCCGCTCATCCACGCCTTCGAATGCGAAAACATCGCCCTCACCGGCGAAGGAAAAATCGCGCCGCGCATGGACACATGGAAAAAATGGTCCGCCCGCCCGCCCGCGCACATGGACGCGCTCAAACGGCTCTACACGATGGGATCGACCGGCGTGCCCGTCGAAAAACGCCGGATGGCCGAAGGCGAAAACAACCTGCGCCCGCACCTCATCCAGTTCAACCGCTGCCGCAACGCCCTCATCGAAAACGTCACGATACGCAACAGCCCCTTCTGGACGATTCACCTCCTGCTCTGCGAGTCCGTCGTCGTTCGCGGCATCGACGTCTTTGCGCACGGCCACAACAACGACGGCATCGACCCCGAGAACACGCGCAACCTCCTCATCGAAAACTGCACCTTCGACCAGGGCGACGACGCCATCGTCATCAAATCCGGCAGCAACCACGACGGCTGGCGCCTCGGCGTGCCGTCGGAAAACATCGTCATCCGCAACTGCGTCGTGAAAAACGGCCACCAAATCGTCGCCATCGGCAGCGAACTCTCCGGCGGCGTGCGCAACATCTACGCGCACGACATCCGTTTCGACGCGAATGCAAAAACCACCGCCATAACCGCCGGCGCAACCACCGGCATAATCACCGATGCAACCGCCACCGTGACCACCCCCTTCAACATCCTCTATATAAAAACCAACCGCCGTCGCGGAGGTTTTGTTGAAAACATCACCGTAGAAAACATCGACGCCTCCGGCGCGACGTTCCGCATGGGTGTGTTTGGCATCGAGACCGACGTCCTCTATCAATGGCGCGCGCTCGTCCCGGCCTACGAGGAACGCATCACGAAAATCCGCGACATCACCGTGCGCAACATCAAGGCCGGCGAAACCACCACGCCCTTCCGCATCATCGGAGACAAGGACCAGCCCGTGAAAAACGTGACCATCGAAAACATCGCCATCGCCACCGTGCGCGGCCAGAAAAACCGCTATGAGCACGCCGGAAACGTCACCGAAAAAAACATCACCATCGGCGCGTTTATTGAGGAGCCGTACAAAGAGAGCACGAACAAATGAGGTTCTTCGACGTTTTTAATGCAACGAAGCCGTGAACGTTTTTTCATTTGGCAGCCATAAGAAAAACCGTTCACGGCGGATGCAATCACTTCGTGCTACTAACCTTGAGCATTGATTTTTTTGCGTACGATTTCCCTATGACGCAACTCGCCCAAACCAACAATCCAATTGCCACGAAAAACAGGTATGCGGTCAATTAGAAAGGAGAAAAATCACTCCATCTTCACAAACCAAAAAATTAACCGCGAAGGACGCAAAGGATGCGAAGAACGGAAAAAATGAA
>JAISGL010000039.1 GCA_031263125.1 Opitutaceae bacterium
GCGAGGAACGCGAGGAGCGGGAGGAGCCGGTGTGTGTTTTTCATTTGGGAGGCTGGCTGCGTGATAATATATTTGAATATATACGATTGGCCAAACAATCAGAATTTCGCCTCGGTGCCCACTACCCAAGTGCGGCGAGGCGCGTAATTAAAGCCGCCGTTGGTGGAGATGTCGCCGCCGCCTTCGCAGTAGTCCCTGTCGGTGAGGTTCGTGACCGTGAGGTGCGTGACGAACTTGAAGCCCCTGACCTCCCACGGATAGGAAACATTCAAGTCAAAGGCGACGAAATTGCCGGCGGTGAGGCCGCCGTGTTTTGAGTCGTAGAGGTTGCTGTTCTGGACGTTCATCACGGAGGTATAACGCATGCCGATGCCGCCGCGCAGGCCGCGGAGCGCGCCGTGGCCGACCGTATAGGAGGGCAGCAGGTTGAAGCGCCATTCGGGGACGCCGGGCATGCGGAAATCATATGTATAATAGTTTTTATCAATCATGGCCTGTCTGACGGTGGCCGAAATACCGGCAAGATAGGCGGGGTCCATATTGATGGAAGTATCCAGGAGCGTTTTGGCTTTCCAGAGCCATGAGCCGTTTGCCAGCAACTGAAAATTGCGCGCGGGCGTCCAGATGACATCCAGCTCGATGCCTTCGACACGGCGCCTGGAGCTGTTGGAATACCAACGCACGCCGCCGTTCACGGGTTCTGATTTATACTCGCCGGTTTTGGTATAATTCATCGGGTCGGCCTGCTGTCTGGAGGTGTCGTCAAGCGCCTCGCCCTGCCGATCGAGTTGGAACAGGGAGGCCGTGGCGGTGAGCCTGCCGTCGCGGAGGGATGTTTTGACGCCGAATTCGGTATTGATGCCTTTTTCCGGATGAAAAACCTTGTCCGCGCCCTCGGCCCGGATGCGCGCAAGCTCCCCGGCGGGATCACGGTTTTTGTCAGCCGCGCGCGTGCTGAAAGCGCCGATGTCGTACATGGCGCCGCGCGCGCTCACGGGGCGGAACGACTGGCTTCGGGAGAAATACAGGGTGATGTCTTTCACTATATCAAATGAGGCCCCGACCATGTAAGACTCGCCGCGGTTTATCGCAAACGTGCCCAGATAATAGCTGCCGAGGGTCGTGCTGGCAACCGGGGGATTGGTATTCGTTGTCGAGCCGATGCCATAGGCGTTGTACAGGCTTGGGTCGAGGTTGTACATCATGTTGGGGCAGCCGGCAAACCAGGGCGGATTGGAGCTGGCCTGCTGGCCGCCGCTGCTCCACGACTTGGTCCAGCGGCAGCCGCCCATAACGCGCAGTCTGTTTTTGAGAAAATCGCCCATGTAGTTGAAGTATTGCTCGTCCCTGCGCGGATTGCCGGCGTCGACGATATTGCGGAGTGTCATGGCGGGGCGGTTGATGTCGGGCATGACATGAATTGCGGGGTCGTATTGTGTATAAAGTTGATGGGAATTCAGCTGTATGCCCGCGCGATTGTATATTTTTTGGAAGGCAAGGCCCCAGTTGTATTGGTTGTACCAAGGGGGGATGTTATCGGTGCCGTTGGCGGATTTGCCGGCGTCATAATCCAGGCTGGCGCCGGGGATGTTGTTATAAATAAACGGGCCGTTGCCGTAGTATTTTTGCCTGGAATCATTGTAGATTCCGCCAAAGAGGAGCGTGTGATTCGTGCCCCGGAAACTTTTTTTCACAACCACGTCGAGCTGGTGATTGTTGCCTGTCCTGCAATCCTTGCGCCAGGAGAGGTTTGAGTAATTGAAGGTGTTGCCGTCGATATTGGGCGACGTCGTGGCCGTGAGCGCCTCGTAGGAGCCTTGCTCGCGCGTATAGACATAGTGAAGGCTGAGCCAGGGGAAGGGGTTTATGTTCAGGGTGAGTTCAATGACGTCCTCCTTCTGTTCGCCCCAGGAACCCCGGCCCCACATGTTCCATTTGTCGTCGTGGATGCGGGCGCCCGGGACGTTGGGGTTGGCGGGGTCGATGGCATTATAATAAGCGCCGCGGGCGGCCGTCCGGTAGGCGGCCCAGTAACGGTCGCCAAGCTCGGCGCGCTTGAAACCGGTCCAGGTGGCGTAGCTGGTGTTTTTGGCTCTCCATTGGGCGAGGGCGTCGGAGTCGCCGGGGTTGATGCCGGCCGCCGCGAGGAGCGAGGCGGACGGATTATAATAATCCTTGAAGTAGTTTTCGTTATAGTTCCAGGATGCGTCGTCAATATTGCGTTTATACTCCGTGTGCTCGTATTCAAAGGTGGCCTTGAAGACTTTCGGGTCGAACGGCGTGATGATTATGGAAGGCGTGAGCGACCAGCCTTTTTGATATTCATAGTCCTGGTCGCCTTTCAGGTTGTCCCAGGCGCCGACGACGCGGAAGGCGGCTTTTTTGGGCAGCAGGGTGGTGTTTTGATCGAGTGTCGCGCGGTGGCTGCCCGCAATGCCGCCGCTCCCGCCGTATTGATAGCCGATGCCGGTGAAATTTTTGCCGGACACCGGCTTTTTTGTGACATAATTAATGACGCCGCCCGGATATCCGAGGCCAAAGAAGATCGCGGCAGGCCCTTTTATGATTTCGATGCGGTCGGCATTATCAACCGTGTGGGTTGTATAACGCGACACGCCGTTGCGGAGGCGCTGGCTTATGGGAAAGCCGCGCAGTTTCATAAATCCCGAAGGCGTGGCCGGGTTGCCGGGCGCGCGGATACCCATGCGATTGTCGCCCGAGGCGGAGGAGGCGTAGCGCAGCACATCGGAGATTTCGCGTATGTTGACATCCTTTATAAAATCCCCGCCGAGAATCGAGATGTTCAGCGGGATGGCCTGCACTTTCATGGCTATGCGGGTCGCGGTCGCCGAGTTGGTTCTCAGGTAGCCGTAGTCTTTGGAGGATGTGACGTCGAAGATGTCCATTACTATTGTGTCATCGCCGGCGGGAATGGCGGCATCCGTTGCCTGCGCGGACATCATGGATGCGGACGGGAGCGCGACGAGGGCGGCGCCGGCCAGCAGACGGGTGCGCATACGCGGCGCTCGTTTTGTATTTTTCATGTCGGGAGGCGTATTTTGCCTGGCAGTCGCGGGTGGATTCGCGACACCCAGGCGGGTTGGAAAAAGAGTGCGGTTTTGGTGGTGTTTTTGCCGGAGCGCCATGGACTGCGCTATTCTTTAACCGCCGGCGCGTTTCAACGGAAAAATATATAATTCCAGTGAATATTCACGCCTTGTTTTTTGATGGCAAAATCAGCGTTGGCGAAACAGTCAGGCCGATGCGGCCGGAGGAGCCGGGGTTCTCGATGCGCCAGAGGAGGTGGTCGACGACTTTGCGCACGAGCGTGGTGAGGTTGATGTCGAGCGCGGCGGGGGAGTGGTCGAGATTATGATAAATGTCGGGGGTGTAGTGGCCGAGGATGGCTTCGTAGTCCTGGTCCGGCTGCCTGCCCTGTTCGCGCAGGGCGCGGAAAATCATGCCGCAAAAACAATCCGACGGGATGTAGAGGCCGCCGGCCTTGGGCTTGATCGAGAGATAGCGTTTCACGAGCGTGGTGATTTCCTCGGGCGAGGGGGGAATTTCCAGAAAACCGGCGCCGTCGCGGTTTTGCCCGAGTATGGCGTGGACGATGAGGCCGAGCTGGAGGGCGCGCTCCCTGAAGGCGATGGCGCGCCGGGCGATGGCGCTGTACGTGGGGTCGGTGGCAATGACCGCCACGCTGGTGTGCCCGCGCGAGCGGAGATATTCGGCGGCCATGCGCCCGTTGGCCTCGTTGTCGGGTTCGACGTAATCGCCCCGGAAAGCAGTGCTGCGGCGCGTCATGAACCACACGCAGGGGATTTTGCCGAGCCGCGCGGCGACCTCGGGGGCGGGTTCAAGCCCCTGGATGATGAGGCCGTCGAAATTGTCCTCGGCAAGCGCCCGCGGATATTCCCGGGGGCTGCTCGTGAAAAGGACGCTGAGGTCCACGCGGTAACGCGGGTTGTCCTCCTGTATCTGGCTGAGTTGATTGCGGAACCAGTCGAAGCCGGGGCCTCCCGTCTTGGCGCCCGAAAACCACACGCCGATTTTGCGCAACTGCACCTGCTTGTGTTTGGGACCGCGGCGGCGATGCAGCGGGGCCGGCTCGTAGTTGCACTCCTGCATCACGGCCCTGATGCGGGCCAGGCGTTCCGGAGCGACGATTTGCGGCTGGTTGATCGCACGCGAAACCGTTGCGGGTGACACGTTGGCTTTTTTGGCGATATCGGCGATTAACATAATCGGGGATGAAATTTAACAATGAAATTTTCATCCATGAATCAGAATTTTCATGCAATGCGTCAAGCGCATTTTCAATACAAAGCCACATCATTTTGAAACAGCGCCGGTTTGACGGCGTTTTGACAGCGTGAAGGCGCGCTTGCGGCGGCAGGTGCATTTGTCAATGGAGAATTTTACAGGACGCTTTCTTTTGCGAAACGCCGGCTGCCGTCATGAAGAGATAAAGGGAAATAAACGGGGACAGACACTCTGGATGGATGAAATTTCACAATCTTATGATGAAAATTGCTTGGCGCATGTACGCCTGACCGTTCCACATATGCGCGTCCAACAGGGCGTGTCCGGCGGGGTCAACGGGCACGCGCCCGCCCGCCAAATCACATTTGCCGGCCCCGACTCATGAACCGAAAAACTTTCCTCAAAACCGGAGCCTTCGGTATCGCCGCCGCCGCTGCAACCACAGCTGCCACCGCTGCTGTCGCTGGCGCCGCTGCCGCCGCCGTCGTCGCCGCAACCACCGCTGCCGCTGCAACCACTGCCGCTGCCGCCGTCGTCGCTGCTGCCACCGCCGCCACTGTCGCCGCCGCCGAACCCGCGCACGATCTCTATGTCTGCGCCGCCATCAACGCCGCGATCAACCAAAACCACGGCGGCGGCGCGAAGTTCGCCGCCAAAAGCGGCGTGCTCCTGCGCGCCGGCGAAGGCGACTACCGACACGTCGGCCAGGATTTCCCGTTCTTCTTCAACATCGCGTTCGACCCGCGCAACCGCGACGTCTTCCACGCCGCCACGCTCAACGGCTGCATCCAGACCGCCGACGGCGGCAGGACCTGGCGCATCAGCACGGGCTGGGACATGACCGAGGCGAAGGACGTCTTCGTCGATCCCAACGCGCCCGACACCATCTACCTCGCGCTCCCCGACGGCATCGCCGTCTCGACCGACCGCGGCGCCACCTGGCAGCGTCGCGAAACCGGCCTGCCCGCGCGCGGCAAGTACACGCAAGTCGTGAAAGTCGACCGCACCAGGACGGGCCGCGCCATCGCCGGCTGCGAAACCGGAATCTACATCACCAACAACGCCGCGAAAAACTGGCGCCGCGTCTTTGCCACCAAGGACACCATCACCGACATCCGCCAGTCGCCGCACGCCCCGGAACTCTGGCTCGCCTCCACGCAATCCGACGGCGCGCTTGTCTCGCGCGACGGCGGCGTGAAATGGGAAAAATTCCCCGGCGTCCCGTCCGCCGGCGCGTTCTACAACATCTCCTTCGACGCCACCAACCCGCAACGTTACGCCTTGGGAAGCTGGACCCACGGCGTCCATGTCACCGAGGACGCCGGCAAAACCTGGACACCCCGCAACGACGGCCTGCCCGCGGATCATTGCGTGTTCCGCGTCGGCATCGACCCCGGCACCGGACGCCTCTACGCCGCCGTCTACCGCGACTTCATCTACGCGTCCGACGACTTCGGACGCACCTGGCGCAAAGACGGCCTCGAAGGCTCTACCGTCTACAACTTTGTCTTCGTTCCCAAAACCACGCAAACCGCCACGCAAGCCGTTGCACAAACCGCCGCGCAACCCGTCACAAAAACCGCCGCGAAAACCGTCGTGCAACCCGTTGCACAATCCGCCGCGCAAACCACCGCGAAGCCCATCACGCAAACCGCTGCGCAAGCCGTTGCACAACCCACCGCGAAACCCACCACGCAACCCACCACACAACCCGCCGCGCAACCCGCCGCGAAATAACCCGCAAACACCGCGCCACCCATGAAAACCCCCGCACGCATTTCCGCCGTTTCCGCGCTCGCCACGTTCGCGTTTTCCGCTCTCGCCGCGTTCGCGCTTTCCGCTTTCGCCGCACTCGCGTTTTCCGTGCCCGCCGCATTCGCATTTTTCGCTTTCGCCGCGTTCGCTCTCACCGCGCTTGCGTCCGCCGCGTTCGCCCTCACCGCGTTCGCGTCCACCACGCTCGCCCTCACCGCGCTCGCGTTTTCCGCGTTCGCGCTCTCCACGCTCCCCGTGTTTTCCACGCTCTCCGCGCAACCATCCTCCACCGGCCCGATGCCCTCGCAAAAAGTCGTCCAGTCCACCGCCGCGCGCCGCGCGCAATACGAGGCGCGCATCGACGAAGTCCTCGACTGGCGCGCCGGCCTCATCGAGCCGGGGGACAAAACCATCGGCGACATGGCCGCCATCGCCACGCTCCTTGTCCGCGGACGGGACAAGGACATCGAACGCTGCAACGCCGGCGTCATCGCGCACATGCGGGAACCCGGCAGCGGCCCGTTCTGGATGTTCCCCTGCGTGAGCGTCGCGTTTCTCGGACGCGACACACTCTCGCCCGAAACGCGCGCCGCGATCCGCGCCGCATGGAGTTCGCGGCTCCAGGTGCGCGGCGACACCGAGAACCACTGGGCCATGTATTACGCGTCGCTCTACCTCATGTCGGAGCTATATCCCAACGAACCCGGCAGCACCTGGTTCACCGGCAAAAGCTCCGGTGAAAATCTCGCCGAGTCGCGCGACTACCTCATCAGTTGGATGGACCTCACGACGACGGTGGGGCAGGGCGAGTTCACCTGCACGCACTACATCGGCGAATACGCCATCGCGCTCCTCTATCTCGCCACGTGGGCGGAAGACCCCGCCATGCGCATCCGCGCGCACATGTTGCTCGACTGGATTTTCGCCGACCAGTTTGCCAACTCGCTCAACGGCGTGCTCCACGGCGCGAACGCTCGCGCCGACGACGTCTCGGTGATCGAACGCTGGTCGCCGCTCTCGACATTTTTCAGCTGGCTCCTCCTCGGCAACACGCCCCCGCCGCCGGGTTACGGCGGGTTTGGCATCCACTTTGCCGTCGCCGCGAAAAACTACGAACTGCCCGAGGTCATCTACCGCATCGGCGTGGACCGCGACGGCGATTTTCTCCAGCAGGACCTGAAACGCTCGCGCCGCCGCTGGCGTTACAGCGACGAACTCTTCATGCCCGTCTTCAAGACAAACTACTCGCGCAAGGACTACGCCGTCGGCTCCTGCCAGGGCGGCCTCGCCGACCCGATCCAGACGCACGTCTGGGACGTGACGTGGGCCGTGCCCGATCCGCGCGGCATGCACTGCACGATGTTTTCGCTGCACCCGGTGTCGTCGGGAAAAATCATGCAAACCTACTTTGCCGAGCTGCCCGACCAGATGGTCACGGACGTCGCGAAGGAAGGAAAACCCTCCTACGACATGCCCGGCAAACTCCTCGGCTGCTCGCCCCATGAAAAAGTTTTCCAGGACAGGGACACCATCATCGCGCTCTACGACATTCCCGCCGGCACGCGCTTCCCGCACATCAACGGCTTTTTCTCAAAAGACCTGCGCGACGTCGTCGAGGACGCCTCCGGCTGGATCTTCGCCAAAGGCGGCAACACCTACCTCGCCTACCGCCCGCTCGCCGCTTACAAATGGATTCGGATGCCCGGCTTCGCGACCGCGCGGGGCGGCGACCGCGAGGAAACCGGCGGCCGGATTCTGCAAAGCCCGCACTTGAAAAACGGCGCCATCGTGCAAGCCGCCTCCGCGGACGAGTTCAAGAGTTACGAAGATTTTCAGAACGCCATCAAGGCGCTCCCGCTCTCCTTCAACCCCGACCCCGTGCCCGCCGTCACGATGACAACGCTGCGCGGCAGCACAATCGCCTTCACCTACGGCGAGCCGCCGCGCCTCAACGGCAAACCCGTCGATTACGCCGGATGGAAACTCTTCCAAGGCCCGTATCTCAACGCCGAACGCGGCAGCCGCAAACTCACCCTCACCCACGGCAGACTCGAACGCATCCTCGATTTTAACACGCTCACGATCACCGACCGCGTGAAGGAATGACGCACGGGCGCCGCAAGCGACGCCCTTCCGAAAAAACACGCATCCCAAATGACATCCGCCCCGGCATCGTGTGTAATCGCTTCTGATGGGAGAGTCCCGAAAGGACTCAATATGAATAACCGCGGGGGGAGGCGCATCGCGCCGAAACCCACGGATGTGACAAGCACCACCCACGTCCCAGAAAGGGGCGAACAGTCCTTGCGCGACAGCCGGTTCGCCCCTTTCAGGGACGCGTGTGCCGTATGCTGTTACCGTGGGTTGCGTCGCGTTGCTCCTCACCCACGGTTATTCACTGATGTTACGCAGCTGGCAGATTTCGTAGGGCCTGACCTTGTGTCAGGCCGCAAATTACCAGTGTGGACTCTCATGCGGGCGCGGCCTGACACAAGGTCAGGCCCTACAAATTTCGTAACATCAGTTATTCATATTGAACCGCTTCGAGGCTCTCCCGCCAGAATCGTTTGCCGCCCCGGCAATCCCCGCCACCACGCTTCCCAACACACACACCAACCAGGCATACGCCCGAAACCCTTAACCTCCGCCCACCATGCCAATTCCCGCCATGCAAGTCCTCGGCCTCCACGTCATCGACGCCATCATCATCGGCGCCTACATCCTCGTCATCCTCGCCATCGGAAAAATGTTTTCGCACGGCATGAAAGGGCAGGGCGATTATTTTCTCGGCGGACGCTCGCTGGGCAAATGGCTCCAGTTTTTCCTGAGTTTCGGAAACATGGCCGACCCAGGCCAGGCCACGACCACGTCCAGCTCCGTTTACCGGCAGGGCGCCGGCGGCGCGTGGCTCGCGCTCATCACGCTTTTTCTCACCCCGTACTTCTGGTTCACGACCGTGTGGTTCCGCCGCGTGCGCCTGACGACCACGGCGGAACTTTTTGAAGACCGTTTCGGCAAACGCTTTCTCGCCACGTTCTACGCCATCACCACGGTTTTTATCGCAATCGTGGGCATCGGCGGCGGCAACGTCGTCGCGCTCAAGACGCTCCAGCCGCTCATGGTGAAGGCGGCCGCGGACCATACGCCCGCGGAGAAACAGACCGTCGCGGACTACCACGAATTTGTCGCGCTGCGGAAACTCGCGCAAAACAACGCGCTGCCCGAGGCGCACACGGAGCGTTACGACATGCTGCGCGACGGTTACACGGGCGGCAGACTCCAGCCCCACATCACGTATTTGCACCCGGTCACGTTTTATCTGGTTTCGTCGGCGCTGGTCGCGGTGTTCGTGATGCTCGGCGGCCTGAAGGCGTCGGCCGTGGTGGACGCGGTGCAGGCGATTCTGGTCATCATCATTTCGTTCATCCTGATTCCGTTCGGAATCGTGAAACTCGGCGGCTTCGGCGCGCTGCACGAAAAAGTGCCGGAGGTGATGTTCAACCTGTTCGGCGGCGACATCGCGGGCGAGTACACGGCATGGTCCATCGGCGCGCTGCTGTTGGTGCAGTTCGTGGGCATCGCCGGCTCGCAGGCCGGCATGACCATCGCCGGCTCCGCGAAAAACGAAATGGCCGCGCGCATGGGTTCGGTCACGGGCGGCTTCAGCAAACGCTTCGTCACGATTGCGTGGGCGTATTGCGGACTCATCGCCATCGGGCTGTTCGGGCCGAACCTCTCCGACTCCGACCAGGTGTGGGGCCTGCTCACAAGCTCGCTGCTGCCCGCCGGCCTCATCGGCGTGATGATCATCGGCATCCTCGGCGGCAAACTCGCGCTGCTCGGCGCGCAATCCGTCGTGCTCTCCGCGCTCGTCGTGAAAAATCTCTACGAGCCGGTTTTCCCCGGAAAATCCGGGCGCCACTACATGATCGTCGCGCGCCTGACGGTGCCCGTCGTGCTCGCGCTCGGCATCGGCGTGGGACTTTACCTGAACAGCGTCGTGGCGATTTTGAAATTCATGATCGTGCTGCTCGTCACGTGGGGCGCGCCCATCACCATGATTTATATCTGGCGCCGCCTCACCGAGACCGCCGTGCGCGCGCAGGTGTTCGCCACGCTGCTGCTCATCGTCATCATCCCGTGGCTCGTGCCGCTCGTGCCCTCGCTCGCGCGCTCGGAACGCCTCACCGCGATGACGCGCGAGCGCATCGTCTCCGCCGCGGTCAAAGCCACCGAAGCCGACGTCGCCGCCGGCCTCGCCCGCGCGAAAGGCGAAACCATCACGCGCGCCAAACGCATCGAACCCGTGCCGGTTTATTTTGAGGAAGGCGTCGTGCGCGTGAACCTGAACGACCCGAACTCGCCCAAAACCGGCAAAGGTCTGTTCCGCGTCGAAGTCTGGCTGCTCTCGCTCTTCGGTGTGAACGTGCAAAACTTCACGCCCTCGATGCTCATGACCACGCGCTACATGGTCGACGCGCTCTTCCCGATATTCATCCTCATCCTCGTGAGCCTCTTCACGCGGCCCGCGGAAAAAACGCGCGTGCTGCGTTTCTACGCCCGCATGAAAACGCCCGTCGCCCCCACGCTGGAACAGGACGCGCTCGACGTGCAAAAGAGCTACGCGGACCCCGCGCGCCACGACCACACGAAACTCTTCCCGAAATCCAACTGGGAGTTCACCAAATGGGACAAACACGACGCCCTCGGCTTCCTCGCCTGCTGCGCCCTGGTGTGTGTCGTGCTGCTCGTCTTCAAACTCGTCCTGATGCTCGGCGCGTGAT
>JAISGL010000081.1 GCA_031263125.1 Opitutaceae bacterium
TAACGTTGGCAGGGTGAAAAATGGATATTTACGGATAGTTATTTCTGGGGGAAAGCGGGGCGCAAAAAAACCGGATTTCCGGGAGGGAAAAGCCGGCTTTCAAGAGAGTGGCGCAGCCATAGGGAGTCGAACCCCAAACCTTCTGATCCGTAGTCAGATGCTCTATCCAATTGAGCTATGGCTGCATTTAAGGGGCGAAAGAAAGCAGGGATTTTTTGCGGAGTGCAAGCGATATTTTCAGGATTGTTAAGACTGCGCGCCCGTGCAATGTGTCGCGTCTTCATTTTCCAATGCAGGATATCAAGTTTCACGAAGTCGTTGAACAAATTTGCAAAGAAGACTCGCGCTTTGACCGCCGCGCCTACGGGTTCGTGCGCGTGGGGCTTGACTTCACCGTGACGGAAATCCGCAAAAGGGATGCCGAAAAGGCGGCCAGGGGCACAAAGGCTTCCACCACGCCGCGCGCGCGTCATGTCAGCGGTCAGCAACTTCTCGATGGCTTGCGCCGCTACACGCTCGACCAGTTCGGTCCGCTTTCAAGAACCGTGCTCAACGAGTGGGGCATCACGCGTTGCGAGGATTTCGGCGAGATCGTGTTCAATCTCATCGAATACCAGATTTTCAGCAAAACGCCGGAGGATCGGCGTGAGGATTTCGCCTCGGTCTACACGTTCGAGGATGCGTTCGAAAAGCCGTTCCGCCCGGCGAGGGCCGTGAAGCCGTGCGTCGCGGACGGCGAGGAGGCGTGAGGGCGGCTGCGCCGCCAGTTTAAGTTGAGAGTTGAAGTTGAAGTTGAAGTTGAAGTGAGGGAACGGGGGGGGTATCTTAATCTCTGATGTTACGCGGACAGCAAGTCTCGTAGTGCCTGACCTCGTGCCAGGCCGTGCTGGTAACTGATGTTACGCGAAGTCCGTTCCTGGGCGCGCGGGCATCTCTGCCCGCGATGAATTTTCGAGATATACCAAGCGGGCGCACGGCGTTTCGCGGGCAGGGATGCCCGCGTTCCCAAGAACGGCCGGCTGCGTAACATCAGTTAATCTCTGATGTTACGCGAAGGCTGGTTTTTGGCAGGGCGGTCTCGCCGAAAGGTGCGGGTGACGAACGCGGCGGTCCCGGCGGGACCACTCTGCCAAAAAACTGGCTGTCGTGTAACATCAGTGCCTAACTCCATTTTTAATGTCCAAAAAAACAATGTCCAAAAAAACAAAGTCCGATTTCGATTTGCTCAACTCGTTCTGGCGTGAATCCGTTTCGCGCACCGTTCTTCCGAACGGGCTTGCCGTGCTCGTGAAGCCGGACCACTCGGCGCCGGTCGCGTCGGTGCAGGTGTGGGTGCGCACGGGGTCGATCCACGAGGGCGCGCATTTGGGCGCGGGGTTGTCGCATTATCTGGAGCACATGCTTTTCAAGGGCACGGAGCGGCGCGCGGCGCGCGACATCCCGGCGGTCGTGCAGGCGCATGGCGGACTCATCAACGCCTACACGACTTTCGACCGCACGGTGTACCACATCGATCTGCCGTCGGAGCACACGCCGCTCGCCCTCGACGTGCTTGCGGACATGGTGCTGCATTCGACGCTGCCGGCGGACGAAACGGCGCGCGAAAAGGATGTCATCCTGCGCGAGATCGACATGTGCCGCGACGATCCGGATTCGCGCCTTGGGGAATTGTTTTTCGACACCGCCTTCCGGCGGCATCCGCACCGGTATCCGGTGATCGGATACAAGGCTGTTTTTGCGACGGTGACGCGCGAGGAGCTTTTGGGGTATTACCGCGCCCGTTACGTGCCGAACAACATGGTCGTGATCGTGGCGGGCGACGTGGATGCGGCGGGCGTGCTGGCGGAGGTTGAAAAACACTTCGGGGGCGCGCCGAGGGCGCGGCTGGCCCCGGTGCTTGTGAGCGACGAGCCGGTGCAGCTCGCGCCGCGCGCGGCGCATCTTTACGAGGACGTCGAAATCACGCGGGCGGGGCTGGTGTGGCAGGCGCCGGACATCACGCATCCCGACGCGCCGCTGCTGGATTTGCTCGCGATGGTCCTCGGCGCGGGCGACAGCTCGATCTTGTGGCAGGCGGTTCGCGAGAAGGCGCGGCTTGTTCACACGATTGACGCGCAGAGCTGGACGCCGGGCGGGACGGGGATGTTTTCAATCGCGTTCACGTGCGACGCGGGGAAGCGCGACGCGGCGATTGCGGCGATCGGCAGGGTGCTGGCGCGCAGCGCGGCGGCGGGTTTTTCGGCGGCGCAAATGAAGAAGGCGGTCCGGCAGTTGATCGTCGGCGAAATCAACAGCCGCAAGACGATGAGCGGGCAGGCGGCGCGGCTGGGCGCGAGCGAGGTGGTTGTCGGCGATCTGGATTATGCGCGCATGTATTTCGAGCGGTTGCGCAGGGTGAAACCGGCGGATTTGAAACGCGTGCTGAAGGCGTGGCTCGTGCCGGAGCGGCTGACGACGGTGTCGTTGAATCCGAAGGAGAACGGTGCGGAAAAACAGAATCGCGGGCCGGCGGTCCGCGCCGCGCATGCGCCGGAGTTTGAGGAGATTCTCATGCCGGGCGGCGCGCGCCTGCTGCTGCAACACGACGCGCATCTGCCGAGTCTGCACGCGCGGTTGCTCTGCCAGGGCGGGCCGTTGTTCGAGGCGGCGGGCAGGCGCGGCTCGACGGCGCTGCTTGGCACGATGCTGACAAAGGACACGCGCCGGCGTCCTGCGGCGGACGTCGCGCGGGCGATAGAGGAAATCGGCGGCGTGCTGTATCCGTTTTCGGGCAACAACAGCATCGGGCTTGGCGTGGAGGTGCTGTCGGGCGCGGCGGACGTGGAGCGCGGGCTGGAATTGCTGGGCGACGCGGTGTTCACGCCGCTGTTCAGGCGCGGGACGTTCGGGACGGAGCGCGCGGCGTTGCTCGCGGCGCTCGCGCAGGATGCGGACGACGTTGTCACGTACGGGCGGAAATTGATAAGGCGGAAATTTTTCGGCGACCATCCGCTGGCGTGCGATGCGGCGGGCGACGTGGACGGCGTGCGCGCGCTGGCGCCGTCGGATTTGGCGGCGTTGTGGAAGCGGCTGTTTGTGTCGGAGAATGTCGTGCTCGCGGTGGCGGGGGATTTTGAGAAGGGGAAACTGTTGCCAAAGTTGAAGGCGTTTTTGAGGCGCGTGCCGAAAGGGGCGGTCTCAGCGCGGGCAAAGGCGCCCGTGCTTCCGGGGGAGGCCGGCGATTTCGTCGAGGCGCAACCGCGCGAGCAGGCGGTGGTGTACCAGGCGTTTCCGGGGCCGGGGGTGCTGGCGGAGGATTTTTATGCGGGCGAGGTGGCGGACGAATTTTTCAGCGGCATGTCGTCGCGGCTGTTCGAGCGCGTGCGCGAGGAGAAAGGGCTGGCGTATTTTGTGCGGTCGGGTCGCGTGACGGGGTTGCACACGGGGATGTTTTCGTTTTTCGCGGGGACGAGTCCGGCGCATTACGAGGAGGTGTTGCGCGAGATCGACGCGGAGATCGTGCGCGTGCAGTCGGGCGAAATCGGCGGGGACGAGGTGGAGCGTTGCCGCGTGCGCCTGAAGGCGGGCCGGCGGATGAGTTTGCAGACGAATGCGTCGCGCGCGATGCAGGCGGGGTTGAACGCGCTTTATGGCCAGCCGGTGAACGACTGGTTGAATTACGACACCTACATCGATGCGGTGAGCGTGGAGGCGCTGCGCGATTTCGCGCGAAAATATTTCAGGCGCGAGGCGCGGACGCAGTTGGTGGTGAAGGCGGGGCTGAAGAGGGAGTGAGGGATGAGGGGTTTTTTCGTGGCGCGGAACGTCTCAACTTGAGTGCGGATTGAAACAGACTAAAGAACTCAGAAACCAAATATGGGAAACATCACTCCGAACTCCGGTTCGGAGTGCGGATTGAAACATACTTGTGGGAGATGAACATTACACCACATATATCACTCCGAACTCCGGTTCGGAGTGCGCATTGGAATGAGCGGCGGCCAGTGGGTGTAATTGCGGAAGGTAACTACGGCGAAGCCGTTGCCTAGTACAGCCCGAGGTTGCGACAACGTCGCTACCTCGGGTTATCAAATAAAAAACAAACACAACCCCAACGGGGTTGCCTGATGACATTGCCATGAATCATGTGCGCTTCGGCGCTTCAGTGGTTCAATCCTAGGCAACCTCTTCGAGGTTGTGACAATCTTCCCCCCCCCCTTTTCCCAGGGTAGCGACTGCGTCGCAACCCTGGGCTTCATTGGGAAACGGCTTCGCCGTTTTTGCGCCCCTCGGCGCTCTCTTGCGCTTGCGCCCCTCGGCGCTCTCTTGCGCTTGCGCCCCTCGGCGCTCTCCCACCGCTTCTGCTCCGGGTCGCTCACTTGATTGCCACCTTTCGCAATTACCCCCTGATGTTACGCGACTGGCAGGGTTTTGCAGGGCCTGACCTTGTGTCAGGCCGCGAATTACCTGTGTGGCCTCCCACGCGAACGCGGCCTGACACAAGGTCAGGCCCTGCGCACCGCGTAACATCAATTACCCCTCGGCCGCCAGCTGTCCGCAGCCGGCGGCGATGTCGATGCCGCGGGGCTGGCGGATGGTGCTCGGCAGATTGCAGGCGGCGAGGATGGACTGGAATTTTTTCGCGGCGTCGGTGCGGCCCGGCGCGCCGCCGTAGCCGGACGTGGGGTTGAGGGGGATCAGGTTCACTTGCGCTTGCATGCCGGAGAGGAGTTTTGCGACGGCGCGGGCGTGGGCTTCGGTGTCGTTTTTGCCGTCGATGAGCGTCCACTCGAAAAAGATGCGGCGGTTGAGTTTTTCCACGTAGTAGCGGCACGCGTCGATCAACTGGTCGAGCGGCCAGCGCCGGGCGGCGGGGACGAGCGCGAGGCGTTCCTTTTGCGTGGCGGCGTGCAACGAGACGGCGAGGTGGATGGGGCTGGCTTCGTCGGCCATGCGCACGATGCCGGGGACGACGCCGACGGTGCTGAGCGTGATTTTGCGCGCGCCGAGCGCGAGGCCGCTGCCGTCGCGCATGATTTCGCAGGCGCGCATGACGGCGTCGTAGTTGTGCAGCGGCTCGCCCATGCCCATGAGGACGACGTTGCGGAGGCGTTCGCCCTGCGCCTTGAGGATGCGCTGGACGTGCAGGGCCTGCGCGACGATTTCGGCGGCGGTGAGGTGGCGCGTGAAACCCATTTGTCCGGTGGCGCAAAAGACGCAGCCCATCGCACAGCCGGCTTGCGAGCTGATGCAGGCCGTGACGCGTCCGGTGAAACGCATGAGGACGGTTTCGATGCGGCTGCCGCCGGGGAGGGTGAGGAGATATTTGCGCGTGAAGCCGTCGGCGCTTTGCGCTTCGTGCGCGACGGGGAGGACGTCGGGCGTGCATTCGGCGCGGAGGCGTTCCATGAGGCGCGCGGGGATGTCGGGCATCGCGGCGGCGTCGAGCGCGGCGACGGCTTCGTAATAGAGATAATTCCAAAGGCGCGCGGCGTGGACGGGCGGAAAATCCCACGAGACAATGAGCGCGCGCAATTCGTCACGAGTGAGACCGTGGAGGTTGAGGAGAGCGTCAGGCGGAGGCGTTGCGAGCGGAGGCATGGCGGGCGAAGGCATAGCGGGCGAAGGCGTGGCAGATGGAGGCGTGACGGGCAGTGGCGTGACGGGCAGTGGCGTGGCGGGCAGTGGCGTGGCGGGCGGCAGCGTGGCGGGTGGCAGCGTGGCGGGCGGAGGCGTGGCGGGCGGTGGCATGCGAAGCTGAGCACACCAGAAGGTGTTGCGGTTGGAAACAAGGAAAGTGCGACCGGACGGAAAGTGGGCGCATCTCAAAAACTGGACAAGCAAGACGCTGTGGCACGGGCGTCTCGCGCGTGTTCCGGAAGTAGCGCGGGCGTCTCGCCCGCGTTCCGGGAGTAGCGCGGGCGTCTCGCCCGCG
>JAISGL010000090.1 GCA_031263125.1 Opitutaceae bacterium
ACACGGCGGCATGCGAACACTCGGCAGCATGCGAATAACCGGGACGCGCGAGGCGCGTTGCGCTCCGTTCGGCGGCTTGGTTTCGAGCGAAGCGGCATTCAGCTAATCGCCGCTCCGTAATCGCAAGCGTCACTTTGCCGTTTCGCTCTTCGCTATTTCGACCGCGTAGACTTGCGTGGCGCCGTGCATGTTGGAGCGGAAAATGATCCACTTCATGTCCGGCGAAAAGGTCAGGTTCGGTTCGAGGCGGTAGTTGTGCTTCGACATGTTGACGAGGCGCTCGGCTTTGAAGACGCCGGGCGTGATGAGGTTGTCCGCAAGGGCGCTTTTGTCCACGGCGCGGTCCGGCACAAGTTCGGGGCGGAAGAGCCATATCCAGTGGCCGTTGGTGGCGCGGGAGACGCCTTTCTCATCGAAGCCGTCGCCGGCGAAGAGTTTTCCGTCGGGCGAGACGTTGAAATGCACGGACCAGTTGTCGCGTTCCATGTGATACCAGGTGCGTTTGCCGGTGGCGATTTCGTAGCCGGCCACCCAGAAGTCTTCGCCGCGCGGGGTCTGGAGGTCATACCAGATTGTTTTGCCGTCGCCGCTGAAAAATTCGTGTCCGGCGATTTCCATCGTCATGGTGCGGGTGTGGATTTTTGTGAGGCCGGTGCCGTCGGCGCGCACGGTCCAGAGGCGGTCGACTTCGTGCCAGGGGCCTTCGTGACAGAAGAGGATTTGGTTGGGGTCGGTGGGGGAGAATTGGATGTGGTTGGTCCATTCGCGTTCGGTGTGGACGACTTTGATGTCGCCGGTGGCGGTGCTGATGGTGACGAGTTCGCGCGGGGGGCCGGAACGGGCGATGGCGAGGTTGGCGCGGAGGTCGGGGCGGCCGCTTGCATTGGGCGGCGGGCGCGGCGCGGGCGGGCCGGGGATGCGCGTGCCGAGGAGGAGGGTTTCGTCGCAGTTGAGGGAGCCGAGGTTGACGTTGCCGGGGATGGTGGTGATTTTGCGCTCGACGCCGGTGTCGAGGTTCGCGGCGTAGACGGTGGCCTCGGCTCCGCGTTCGGCGCGGCGCGTGTAGTAGACGTCGCCGGTTTTGCGTCCGGTCACGAGGACCATGACTCTGCCGGGGACGATTTTTTTGATTTCGCGCGTGGCGATGTTGATGGTGGCGATGCCGCCGTCGGAGGTGGTGGCGATGATGCGGGAGCCGTCGCGGCTGTAGGCGTTTTGGTGGAAGTAGAGGCTGGAGGTGCGGGGTTCGCTGGAGAGGCGGACGACACGGTGTCCGGTGTCGGGGTCGATCCATTCGACGGGTGGCTCTTCGGCGGCGCGGGCGAGGCCGGTGAGCGTGATTATAAACAGGGCGGGAATGAGAGCGGTGCGCATAGTGACGCATGTGTGGCAGGCGCGGCGGCGATTTGCGATGTCGCGCAAATCTGACGGTAAATATGCGCCGGGGGGCGGCGTGGCGTGGAGGGCGCGAGTGGGGGCGCGAGTGGGGACGCGAGTGGGGACGCGAGTGGGGGCGCGAGTGTCCGTTGATACTTTAACTGATGTTACGCAGCACTTGGGAGCGCGGGCATCTTTGCCCGCGATGCGTTTTCGAAATGCAAGAAGCGGGCGCACGACGTTTCGCGGGCAGGATGCCCGCGCTCCCAGGAAAGGCCGGACTCATAACGTCAGCTCTTAATTTCGCAACTGACTGCGGTAGACGACGACGTCTTTTCGCGCGTCGGGGACCGTGATCGTGAATTGCTGCGTCTGCGTGGTGAAGGCGCGTCCGTGGGTGTCGTAAAAGGTGAGTTCGGCCTCGTGCGCGCCGGGTGGAAGAGTGAGCGCGGCAAAGCTGAGGTAGCGCGGGAGGTTGTCCCAGCAGCGGGTGTCGCTTCCGGGCGTTTTCGAGAGGGCTTTCGAGACAAGGTTAAAGGGCGCCGACGCCACCATGAGCACGGTCGAAATGCCGTATTTTGCGGCAACGGCAAAGATAAACGATCTGGCGTCGCCGGGGGTGGAGTTGCCTTGATAAACGGAAGGGGGAGTGACGATGCCGGCGGAGGTGTTGCTGATGCCGTTGCGATTGTCGTTTATCGGGAGATTTGCGATGCCGATGCCGGCTTTCATGAGTGCGGAGCCTGTGTTCCCGATGAAGTTGCCGACGGGGGTTTTGTCTACTGAAACCTGATCCGTGAGCCGGCCACCGCGCGTGATGGCCTGGAATCCGAGGTCGTCGTACGGGGCGAGTTCCACGGTCTGGCCGCCGATGCGGAGTGTCGCGAGCTGGCAGGGGTTCGTGGCGAGCGTGTAGGCGTGGATTTCACCGTCGTCGGCGCTGGTGTATTTCAGCGGGCCGTCACCGTAATCGACACAGACAAAAACATTGGCGGACGGATCGTAATCGGGAGGCGGCGGGCGGTTTTGCGCGGCGGCGTTGGCGCGTGCGCGGGAGAGGGCGGCGGCGCCTGCGTCGGGTGCGTCCGGCGTGAGTTTTGCGGCGATGAGTCCGTCGAGATAATCGGGGAGGACGTAGTTGCCGGCGTTGTTTTCGGTGTCGTTGCCGGCGTTGGTGCCGATGTCGATGCCGGTGTCGGTGTTCTGGCGTTGGGCGTTGCGGAGGAGGGTGCGCGCGCTGTCGAGTTCGCCGTCGGACCAGTGGAGAATGGCGCGGTAGTAGTTTGCCATGGCGCGCTCGTAGGGGTCGCTGGCAAAGGATTTGCCGGGTTTGCGTTTTGCGGAGGCGGATGCGCGGGTGTCGGCGCCGGGCGCGTGGGTGCCGGGTGCGCGGGTGTTGGGCGCGCGGGTGTTGGGTGCGCGGGTGTCGGGAGCGAGCGCGGCGTCGAGATTGGTTTTGGCGGTTTCCATGCGGCCTTGGTGGAGCGCGGAGGCGGCGAGGCGGTAATGCCAAAGGATGCGATCTTGTTCGGGGGCGGCG
This sequence comes from Opitutaceae bacterium, assembly GCA_031263125.1. Classification (GTDB taxonomy): domain Bacteria; phylum Verrucomicrobiota; class Verrucomicrobiia; order Opitutales; family Opitutaceae; genus Ereboglobus. The sequence continues at coordinate 2,918 of JAISGL010000090.1, forward strand.
GCGAGTTGCGCTTCATTGTCCCGGAGCGGATCGCCGGTGGTGTTGATTTGCGCCCGCGGTTTGTGCGTGGCGCAGGAGGCGAGGCAGAACGCGAGCAGGGGCGGCAACAGCGCCAGGAGCGGGCGGGCGGGCGCACGCGCGGACAGGGATGGAGTTGGCATGGGGTTTGTTTTGGCGGAGAGCTTGGTGTTTGTGAAGGGCGGAATTGGAGCTTATCCTTAAACATGGTTTTGAACCTTGAATCGCGCCTATGTCAGGCCACTCGCAGGCTCGCAGACGCGGTTCAAAACAAATGCAGAATTCTCATTTCAGGATAAGCTCTTAACTGGTGTTACGCAGCAGCACTTGGGAGCGCGGAGGGAGCGCGGACGGAGCGAGGGCATCTTTGCCCGCTATGCGTTTTTGAAATGCAAGAAGCGGGCGCACGGCGTTTCGCGGGCAGGATGCCCGCGCTCCCAGGAAAGGCCGGACTCATAACGTCAGCTCTTAGTTTCTCATCTGGCTGCGGTAGATGACGACGTCTTTCGGGGCTGCGCCGATGGGGAGTGCGGCGGGGTCGGGGACGGTGATTGTGAAGCGTTGCGTTTGCTGCGCGTAGGGCGTGCCTCTTTCGTCGAAGAAGGTGAGTTCGGCTTCGTGCGCGCCGGGAGGGAGCTTGAGCGCGGCGAAGCTGAGGTAGCGCGGGAGGTTGTCCCAGCAGCGGGTGTCGGCGCGCGTTTCGGTGGCGGATGAGAGGAGTTTTGACACAAGGCCGGCCACGAGCAGCGCGCCGGTGGCGATTTGCGCGTCCTTGCTGTTGGAGCTGTTCGAGACGGCGGCGGCGCCGATGAGGCCGATGTCGCCGATGGCGTCGGCGTTGCGTTTGAAGGCGGCTTTGTTGCCCAGAATTTCGTCCATGAGGCGTCCGCCGCGCGTGATGGCTTGGAAGCCGATGTCGTCGTAGGGCGGGAGCGCGTAATTGCGTCCGCCGACTTTCAGGCGCGCGGAGACCGCCGAGGCTTGCGGGATGCGATACATGAGTTGCTGGCCGTCCTGGCCGCCGGCGTATTTTTGCGGGCCGGCGCCGTAGTCGACAAACACCATGACGTTTGCCGTCGTGTCGTAGTCGGGGGGCGCGGCGCGTTCCTGCGCGGCGGCGGAGGCGCGGGCGCGCGCGAGGGCGTCGGCCCCGGCGCCGGGGTTGCCGCCGCCGAGTCTGGCGGTGACGTAGCCGTCGAGATAATCGAGGAGGACGTAGTCGCCGGCGTATTCCTTGTTCGCGGTGTCGGAGTCGAGGAGTTCGCCGGTGCGGAAGAGTGCGCGGGCGTTGTCGGGTTGTCCGTCGGCCCAGTAGAGAATGCCGCGATAATAATTGGCCATGACGCGTTCGTGGGCTTCGCCGGTGAAGGGTTTGCCGGCTTCCTGCGTGAAGAGGCCGCGCGACCTGGCGGCGGCGGCGTTGATGTTGCCGTAGTTGGCGGCAACGAGGGAGAGCGCGTCGTCGAGCGCGGGTTTGGCGGTGGCGGGTTCGCCGCGGCGGAGCGCGGTGGCGGCGAGGCGGTATTGCCAGAGTGCGCGGTCTTTTTCGGGGGCGGCGGCGAGCTGGTTTTGGTAATCAACGAGGGCGTCGCCGGTGAGCGTCGGTGGCGGCGGGCGCGGCGGAGTGGTGGCGCAACCGGCAAAGGCCAGCAGGGCGACAAGTGGCAGCAAGGCTGCAAGGGGCAGCAGGGCGGCATGGGTGGTGATTCGGGAGATTGTGCGCAAATGACGTTTAATAAATCCCTTTACGAGTCCGCGAGTGGCCTGACAATCCCAATATCCAAAATCCAAAATAAATCCCAAATCCCAAAATCCAAAATTCAAAAAAAATCCCAAATGGAAAAATCTCAAATTCCGAAATCTTTCCGCGAGTTTGCGGGTGGCCTGGCAATTCTGTATAAATTTCAACCGGCAAAATCCCCAAATCTCAAAACAAGCCACCAGCAATAAACAACCGGGGATTGTTTTTTGTAATTTGGGATTTTGTAATTTGGAATTTATTTTGGATTTTGGGATTTAGGTTTTGGGATATTCCAACTTGGGATTTCGCAACTTGGGATTTTTTTTGGATATTGGATATTGGGATTGTCGGGCCACTCGCGGACTCGTAGAGGGATTTTCCAAAATGTTATTTTGTCCTCGCCGTCATGTCCGCCATGAGGTTGAGCGCGGTGGCTTCGAGCGCGTCCTGCACGGTCAGGCCGGGGAGCGCGGAGGGCGGCAGTTGGTTGACGATGTCGGACGCCGTGGCCTGGCCGAGAATCGCCGCATCGGAGAGGCGGATGGCGGTCATTTGAATATCCGGTATGGTGATGGTCTCGTTTTCCGCCGAGATCGAGGGGAGCACCACTTGCCGGCTGGTCACGAGTGTTTCGATGGCGACGTCGCCCGCCGGCGCGGAGGGCGCGGCGTCGGATTGCGCGGTGCCCGAGGCGATCATGACGACACCGCCGGCGGCAATCACCTCCACGTTCGTGGTGGCGCCGGGTTGCGCGGTGCCCGAGGCAATCATGGACGCGGCTTGCTGGTCAACGAGCGTGGCGCCGGCCTGGAGGAATGGTTTTGCGGCGATGCGTTCGATGTCGCGTATGGTTTGTTTGTCGGCGAGCGAATCGGTGGTGACGACAACGCCTTTGCCGGAGGGCGCGGGTCTGGTTTTGACGGAGGGTTTTGCGGGGTTCTTGAGGTCGCGGTTTATATAAAACGCGAGGCTGGGCCTGCCGAGTTGTTCATATACGGGGCGGAAGTTGTTTATGATTTCCCCGGCGTGCTGTTGCTGCGGGAGCGCATAGGCGCCGCCGTAGAGGCGCTGGTTGCCGGCGGGGGCGTCGGCGGCGCGCGGCGGGGTGGTGTTTTGCGCGGGGGCCGACTGCGCGGCGACGGGCACGGGTTCGCCCGGGCGGGTGTCGTAATTTTTGCCGGCGCAGCCGGCGACCGCAAGGAGCGCGGCGCCGCCTGCGGCGAACATGGTTAAAAACGTGCGGATTGTATTCATGGCGTGAAGGAGTTTTTTAATCGCGAATGGGCGCGGATGGGCACGAATGGCCAATGTTGTTGTTTATTATTTTGTATTTAATTCGCGTCGACTTAAATCGACTTATATCGACTTATATCGATTTAAGTCGGTTCGCGGTTAAATATAATGGAATCACCGCGCCTGCCGGACGCGGATTGTATAGGTTTTGGACAGCGGGTTGCTCGCCGTGAAGTGGACGGCCTCGGTGCCGTTTTCCGTGAGTATCAATGTCTGCCACGGTGTTTCGTCGCTGGTGGAGAAGTGCTGGGCGTCCTTGAACACGCAACTGATCTGGACTTGTATGCGGCGGGCTTCGCGGTTTTTCACGTTGGCGACGACTTCGAGGCGTCCGTCGGGCGTGATGCGCTGCTGAAGACCGGTGCAGGTGACGGAGTATTGCGTCGCCTGGTCCATGAGCACGAATTTCTCGGTGTTTTCGAGCGTGTATTTGGTGGTGTCCTGCGGCAGGTAGGGGCCGGCGCCTTGTGTGTTTTTGGACGCGCAGCCGGTTGCTGCAAGGAGGAGCGCGACGGCGGCGAGGATGGGCGGGAGTGTTTTCATGATGCTTGGTGATTTGAGAGATTTGAGAGAGATTTGAGAGTTTTCATAGGGTTACGAATGGCGTGGCGTGGTGCGGTGCGGTGTGGCGTGGTGCGGCGAGGCATAGTGTGGCGTGGTGTGGTATGGCGCGGCGCGGCGTGGCGAAGTGTGGTGTGGCGCGGCGTGGCGAAGTGTGGCGTGGCGAAGTGTGGTGTGGCGAAGTCGCAATCAAAGGAAGGATGTCAGCGGTATGCGGCGTCCTCGAGGCCTTGTTTTTTGATTTCGGCCATGTCTTCCCATACGATGGCCGAGGTGCGTGCGTCGATGAGTTGGAAGGAATACATGACGTAGTCGCTCAGGCCCTGGCTGGTGCGCGTGGAGAGGCTGCGGAGGCTTCCCGTGAGGAAGTAGTCGGCGCCTTTGAACTCGACGGTGTTGGGGTTGGAGCTGGCGGTGACCTGGCCGGTTTGCTTGAGTTGCTGTTCGCGCTGGAGGGCGGCCATGCGGTCGCGTGCGAGGAAGGTGACTTTGCCGGCGGCTTTTTGGTTGAGCGAGATGCGGATGCGGTCGAGGAACATGTCTTTCTGGATCGCGAAGCGCGTGTCGTTGACGACGGGGTCGAGGACGACGACGGGCGGCGTGATGGCGCTGGCGATTTGCGGGATGCCGAGGATGCTGCGGGACATCTTGTCGGTCACGGCGACGAGGTCCTGGGATTCGATGCCGGTGCCGGCGACCGAGCCGCGTTCGTCGGGGTTGACTTCGACGACGGGGACGCCGGAGGGATATTGCACGCCTTTGCTGGGGGACGAGCAGGCGGAAACGAGGAGCGTGGCGGTGAGCGCGAGGGCGACCGCGAGCCGGGTGGTGACGGGTGAATTGCGTGTGTTCATGGTTGGTTTGCGAAAGGTGTGCATTGGGTGCGTGGGATGCGTTGTGTGCGTTGGGTGCGAGTGTGCGTGTGCGGGTGTGTGTGGATGCGTAGGCGTGCGGGTGCGTGGATGTGGATGTGTGTGGATGTGGATGTGCGTGGATGTGGATGTGCGTGGATGTGCGGGTGTGCGTGGGTGTCGAAGACAGCGGTTGGCGAGGTTGGGTTCAAAAAAAAACACCGCGAACGGGGAATCGTGAACGCGGTGTTGAACGTGGTGAACGTATGGAACGTGTGGAACGCGGTGTTGATGCTGCTGGCAGCGGATGCGGAAAGGCGGGGCAGCGGAATGCGCGGAGTGATGGAATGCGCGGATGGGTTGATGGAAGGCGCGGAGTGCGGAGTGATGGAATATGCGGGTCGCGTCACTGGCGGCCAAAGAGGGCGTTGGCTTGCGACATGGGGGACTGGTTGTAATTGTATTTCGCCGCCGGGGTGGTCTGCGTATGTTGTTGAGACTGCTGGGACTGTTGGTGTTGGGGCTGCTGGGGTTGTTGGGGCGAGTATGGGTGCGCATCGAAACCGGTGTTATAATCAGGCTCGCGGACGGCTGTGCCGGAGCGGTTTGCGGCGGCAGCGGCGGCGGCGGCAGCGCGTTGTTCGCGGACGGCGGCATTGTCGGCGGCGCTGCCCGCAAGGTAGCCGATTGTGCTGCCGATTGCGGCCTCGACCCAGGAATTACGACCGTGATGGCCGCGCGAGTTGTTGCCAATGATCGCACCCAAAACACCTCCGGCTACCGCTCCTCCAACGGCGTAACCCGGTGCATCGGGATCAGCGTAGGTTGTGTAATTCACGCTGATTCCGGGGTATCCGTAGCCGTAGCCGTAATATCCGCGGTTGTAGTAGGAGTAGGGCGAAAGCGAATAGTAGGGCGCGTAAAAAACAGGCCGATCATACCGATAGGAATAATGGCGGGGATAATGATGGGAATAATGGTTGGGGCGCGAGTGTCCGTGCGAGTAATGCACGTGAGACGGGCGGTTGTAATTACGGTAGCTGTTATGATTATGGCTGTTATGACTGGCTCCAGTGCGAATGATTTGCCCGCTGGCCGCGTCTGCAATCGCGACTGTGGCTGCAAAGAGAAGTAGGGTGGCGATGATTTTTTTCATGATGGCGTGTGTGGGCATGTGTGTGGAAACTGGCGCGTGTGGGAATTGGCCGCTGCGTTGTGCGTTGTGGTGAATGCTCTTGCTTCGGATTTGACGTTGATGCGCGTAAAAAATCGCAAACACGATGCTTTGACAGAGAGCAGATGCAAATGTTCATAAATTTAAGTATATATTAATAATAGAGTTATGCGATATTTACACAATCATAAGAATACCTTTACTTTTTTCGACCGACTCGAGGCGACCCTGGGAAAATCCGGAAAAGTAACTGGCGTGCAGGCAGACAAGATTGAAGTCAAATAAACAAAAATAAACAGAATTAAACAGGGACAGACTCTGTACAGGAGGTGCATTAAAGTTGACACTTGGATTTGACAAACCAAAATAGATGGTGCGTAATATTTTGTATATAAATGACTTATGTGATATTATTTGAGAGATAACTGATGTTATGCAGCGCGTAGAAGACCTGATCTTGCGTCAGGTAGGTCGTCGGGCCGCGTGCGGATTACCTGTGCGCCTTCCTACGCGTGCGCAGTCGGACACAAGATCACAAGGTCAGACCAGACTCTGCAAAATCCACTGGCTGCGGGTTACGGGTTACATAACATCAGTTAGGTAAAACCGCCACAAACCAAGACATCTGCAAGGCATTTGGACAGCATGTGCGCATTTTTTGCACATATAAACCTAAAAATTGCCATCTTGAATTTGCCGAAAAATCCTTAAAACTCTTTTTGCTGCAACAAGATATGTTTTTTTCATATCCGAACGGCGTCGTGCGCATAGCTGCACTTGGTTGCGCCTTGACACAAATCAGGCGGTGCCCAGTCGATGCGCCATGGGCAACCCTCACAAATCATGAATTTATTTAAGATATTGATTCGACTCTGGCGTTTTTTGCTGTTTACTCGGCCAAGAGGTCAAGAAATAGGTAATTCTCGACAATAAATAGACGGCCTTTCCCGTTGAAGAGGCTGGCACCGGAGGGCCTACTGACCAATCCTGCTCTCAAATCTTTTCACATTTCACATCACACTCTCTCTTCCACACATTCTCATTCTCTTTCACACGCTCACGCTCCCACGCTCCCTTCCACGCTCCATTATCCGCTACTTTTGCCACATCAAACCATGACAATCGCCACCCATTCCCACGCCTTTATTGCCCTGTTTATCGCCGTGGCGGCCGCGTTCCCGCTGGCGCTGTTGCTTGTGTGCCGGTTGTGGGTGATTTTTTTCCAGCCGCAAAAACCCAACCCGGTCAAAAACGCCACCTACGAGTGCGGCCTCGAATCAAAGGGCGACTCGTGGATTCAGTTCAAGGCGCACTATTATCTGTATGCGATTTTGTTCCTGATCTTCGACGTCGAGGTGCTGTTTCTGCTGCCGTTCGCCGTCGTGTTCACGGGGCTGTCCCAAGGCGCGCTTTTTGTGATGCTCGCCTTCATTTTCCTGCTCCTCGAAGGACTCGTCTGGGCTTGGAACCGCGGCCACCTCGAATGGCGCTGAAACGCTCGCCGCACTCGCTAATGTAAAATGAACAATGAGTAATGAAAAATGAACAATGGGCCGCGCCGCACCTTAAACTTAGACTCCCAACTTAAACTTTTCCCGCATGAGCACCACCAACAATGTCACGACACCCATCCCCACGCCGCCGCCGGCCGGCATCCCGGTGGAAGACCGCGAAAGCATGCGCAAACAAGGTGTCCTGCTCACCAGCTTCAACGAAATCTACAACTGGGGCCGCGCCAACTCCATCTGGCCGCTCCAATTCGGCCTCGCCTGCTGCGCGATCGAGATGATCTGCGTCGCCGCCGCCCGCTTCGACATCGCCCGCTTCGGCGCCGAGATTTTCCGCGCCTCGCCCCGCCAGGCCGACCTCATGATCGTGAACGGCACCGTCACGAAAAAAATGCTCCCGCAAATCGTCCGCCTCTGGAACCAGATGGGCGAGCCGAAATTCTGCATCGTCATGGGCGCGTGCGCCAGCTCCGGCGGCCCCTTCAGGGAAGGCTACAACGTCGTCAAGGGCATCGACCGCTACATCCCCGTCGACGTCTACGTGCCCGGCTGCCCGCCCCGTCCCGAGGCGCTCCTCAACGGCCTCATGGAAATCCAGAAAAAAATGCGCGAGGAAACCCTCACCGGCCCGGACGCCCCGCGCTGTTTCCGCAAGGACACGGCCTGCGCGTATCCAGTCCCCGAATACGGCGAACACGACCTCGTACCCCCGCACAATCCCGAAATCTGGAAACCCGCCGCGCCGCTTGTGCGCGACGCGAAAGCATGACACTTTTCCAACATCAGCCGCATCCGCCTGATCACGGCCAGATCTGCCAGATCAGCCTGATCTGTCCGATCTGTCTTATCCGTCCGCTCCGTCCAATCCGTCCAATCTCAAACACAACCTCCCGTGGAAACCCTCGAACAACTCCGTGACCGCCTCGCCGCCAAGTTTGGCGCCGGCGCCGTCACGCTCATCGCCAACCCCGGCTCCTCCGCGCAACACTCGCTTCTCCTCGCCACGCACGCCGCTCGCGACATCGCCCGCTTCCTCCGCGACGACCCCGCGCTCCGCCTCGACTTCTGCTCCAACGCCAGCGGCGTCGACTGGCCCGCCAGGGAAATCGTCGAAACGACCAAAACCACGCAACCCGACCCCGCCGGCGGCCCCGCCAAAATTGTCGAAACCAAAACCAAACGCCTCCAACCCGGCTGCCTCGAAGCCGTCTACCACCTTTACTCGATGGCGCTGAAAAGCCCCGCGCCCGTCATCATCCGCATGCGCACGGCGAACCGCACCGACGACGTCACGCTCCCCTCGCTCACCCCCGTCTGGCGCTCGTGCGAATTCCAGGAACGCGAAATCTACGACCTCTACGGCATCGTCTACACCGGCCACCCCGACCTCCGCCGCATCCTCATGTGGGACGAATTCAAAGACCACCCCATGCGCAAAGACTACATCCCCCCCGACGACTACGAATGGGAACCCACCCCGCACGCCGACATCCTCGAACGCGCCAAAAAACACTATCCCGCCCCCGAACACCCCGCCGCCACCCCCGCCGCCGTAGCGCAGGCTGCCAAGCCTGCTTCCGCCACCGCCGCCACCACCGCCACCACCGCCAATTCCGCCGCCGCCCTCAACGCCGTCCCCCTCATCGCCGCCAATTCCACCTCCACCACCACTCCCATCCTTCCCAACACCTTCACCACCGCTCCCACCACCACCGCTCCCACCGCCCCCGCTCCTTCCGCCCTCGCCCCCGCTGCCCTCACCCTCACCCCCCCGCCCAACACCCCTGCCCCCACCACCCCTGCTCCCACCGCTCCCGCCACCACCCCCGCCACCATCCGCGCCGTGCAAGACGCATTCCACGGCGACCTCCTCGAAATCTCCCTCGGCCCCCACCACCCCTCGACCCACGGCGTGTTTCGCATGAACGCCACGCTCGACGGCGAAATCATCACCGCGCTCAAACCCGTCTTCGGCTACCTCCACCGCAACCACGAAAAACTCGGCGAAACCAACACCTACCTCGCCAACATCCCCTACACCGACCGCCTCGACTACCTCGCCTCGCTCACCAACAACTGGGCCTACGTGCATGCCGTCGAAAAACTCGCCGGCATCACCCCCACCGAACGCTGCGAATACCTCCGCGTCATCCTCGGCGAACTCGGCCGCATCATCAACCACGTCTGCCTCGTCGGCTTCCTCCTCAACGACCTCGGCACCTCCTTCACCCCCCTCCTTTACTCCCTGCGCGAACGCGAACGCATGCTCGACCTGCTCGAAGAACTCACCGGCGCCCGCATGATGTATAACTTCATGCGCTTCGGCGGCCTCCGCGCCGACGTCCCCGCCGACTGGCTCGCCCGCCTCAAAACCTACCTCGAAAACCTCTTCGCCCGCTACATGGACGAACAGGACGCGCTCCTCACCGGCAACGAAATCCTCCTCGCCCGCACCCAAAACACCGGCATCCTCCGCCCCGCCCCCGCCATCGCCGCCGGCATCACCGGCCCCGGCCTCCGCGCCAGCGGCGTCGACTACGACATCCGCAAAGTTGACAAATACTCCATCTACGACCGCTTCGATTTCCGCGTCCCCCTCGGCGAACACGGCGACACCTACGACCGCTACATGATGCGCATGCTCGAAATGCGCGAATCCGTAAAAATCATCCTCCAGGCCATGCGCGACCTCCCTGGCGGCCCCGTCAACGACCCCAAGGCCAAATCGCGCGGCCTCCGCCCGAAAGCCGGCGAAGCCTACGCGCGCATCGAATGCCCGAAAGGCGAACTCGGCTTCCACCTCATCAGTGACGGCACGCCGAATCCCTATCGTTACCGCGTGCGCCCGCCCTCCTTCATCAACCTCACCGTCCTCGAGGACATGTGCGTCGGCGGCACCCTCGCCGACGCCGTCATCACCCTCGGCAGCATCGACATCGTCCTGGGAGAAGTGGACAGATAAAAACCACCAATTAACAAACACATCATGTCCGAAGCTACAAAAACAAGAATCCAAGACCTGCAAAAGAAAGGAATAAATGCACGCGATGAAAACGGCAAAACCCCTCTCATGCTTGCGGCGTGGATTGGCGATGCGGGCATGGTGAAACAGTTTTTATCACAAGGAGCGGACGTAAACCTGGAGGATAATCTTGGTGGCACCGTTTTGGATTTTGCCGCCCGTCAAGGCAGTCTTGAAGTATTGAACTTGGTCGTGAAATCCGGCGTGAACCTCGACCACGTCCGAAGTGGCGGTTACAAGCAAACCGCCCTTTTTACGCCAGCCGAAGCAGGCAGGCCGGAAGTGCTGCGCTTCCTGCTGAAAAGCGGCGCGAATCCCGATATCATTGATAAATATAAAATGACGGCCTTGCATTGGGCGGCGCAGCAAGGTCAGACCGAATGTATAAAAGCCCTGCTCGAACACTCCGCGAAGGTTAATACAAAAAACCACAAAGGCATCAGCCCGCTGATGTCTGCATGTATAAAAGGCGCAAAAGAAAGCGTGATATTGCTGCTCGCCGCGGGTGCGTCTGTCAACGAAGCCGCCAAGGACGGTTATACGGCATTGATGTATGCCGCTTATTACGGCCAGGCCGAAATTGCCCAGTTGCTGCTAAAACACGGCGCCGACCAAAATCACAAAACCAAAAAAGAAGAAACAGCGCTAATGATTGCCGAAAAGAAAAAACAATCTGCAGTAATTTCGATACTAAGCTAAAGCCCCCTTGCCGATAAAATAAAAACACATCATCACGCCACCCGCTCCGTTTTTTTAATTCTAATTTCCAACTTCTAATTTTTTCATAATGCTCGGCACCGGCATCATCAAAGGCTTCTACATCACGGCGAAAAACTTCGTCGGCAGCTACTTCACACCCGAGCGGTTGACGACCATCCAATACCCGGAAGTGCGCGCCAAGCTCCCGCACGCCTCGCGCAGTTTCCCCTTCCTCGTATACGATGGCGACAACCCGGTCGACGGCCTCCGCTGCGTCGCCTGCCGCATCTGCGAAAAAGAATGCCCGCCACAGTGCATCTACATCGTCCCCGAGCGCGACGCGAAAGGCAAAATCATGAAGAAGCCCCGCGTCTTCGACATTGATTACAGCGTGTGCATGGGCTGCCAGATCTGCGTCGAAGCCTGCCCTTTCGACTCCATCAAAATGGACAACATCTACGAAATCGCCGTGCGCAATCGCTACGAAAGCCTCCTCATGCACCGCGACCAACTCGCGAAACCCAACAGCTATTTCCACCAAATTAACCCCACCGACGCCACCGAAGTCGACACCCGCCTCGCCGAGGAAAAACGCAAAGCCGCCGAACGCGCCCAAGCCGCCGCCGCCGCAAAAGCAGCCGCCGCCGCCAAAACCGCCGCCACCGCAGCCGCCGCTACCGTCGCCGCCGCCACCGTAGCGCAGGCTGCCAAGCCTGCCACCCCTGCCACCCCGCCCGCACCCAAATGATTCCCAAAACAACCACCACGCATACACGCCACGCCGCGGCACGGACAGGCCGCCCGCGCCACCCTCACCCCGCCGCCATTCACGACTGATTTCCCTCTCCACGCATGAACCCGCTTTTCGCCACATCCTTCCTCCAATGCGCATCCTTTCTCCAACGCCAATGCGCATCCTTCCCCCAGCGCGCCGGCACCTGGCTCGAAAACCTCCCCATCCGCATCCTCGACTGGATACTCGCGCTTCTCCCGCAAGCCGCCTGGCTGCGCTGGCTCGTCACCGCGCTCCTCGCCATCGTGCTCATCCTCGCGTTCTACGGACTCTTCTTCGCGATGATCACCGTCACCGAGCGCAAAGTCCTCGGACGCTTCCAAAACCGCCCCGGCCCCAACCGCACCGGCCCCTTCGGCCTCATGCAACCCTTTGCCGACGCCGTCAAAGCCATCTGCAAGGAAGACATCGTCCCCGCCGCCGCCGACAAAATCCTCCACTTCATCGCGCCCTGCGCCATCGTCTTCTTCGGCCTGCTCACGCTCGCCATCATCCCCGCCGGACGCCATTTCACCGCGCTCAACCTCGACGCCGGACTCCTCTATTTCTTCGCCGCCGGAGCCGCCTCCGAACTCGCCATCTTCATGGCCGGCTGGTCGTCGCATAACAAATACTCGCTCATCGCCGCCATGCGCGCCCTCGCGCAACTCATCTCGTTTGAACTCCCGTTGCTCCTCGTCACCGTCCCCGTCGTCATGGCCGCCGGCACGCTCTCGCTCCCCGGCATCATCGCGCACCAAAGCTCGTGGACCCTCGGCGGCGTCATCCCCCACTGGCACATCCTCACCCCGTGGGGCTTCTTCGGCTTCATCGTGTTTTTCATCGCCGCGCTCGCCGAGACAAACCGCTGTCCCTTCGACCTCCCCGAAGGCGAATCCGAAATCATCGCCGGACACCTCACCGAGTATTCCGGCTTCAAATACGCGCTCTTCTTCATGGGCGAATACTTCGGCATGCTCGCACTCTCCGGCCTCGGCGTGACGCTCTTCTTCGGCGGCTGGAACGCCCCCTGTGAATTCCTCCAGTTCATCCCCAGCTACATCTGGTTCACCGCGAAACTTTTCCTGATGATGTTCCTGTTCATCTGGATTCGCGCCACGCTCCTGCGCCTGCGCATCGACCAGCTCATGCGCCTTGCATGGAAACTCCTCGTGCCCATGGCGCTCGTGAACCTCGTCGTGGTTGCCTTCTGGATACGCGCCGGCGCCTCGTCCGGCATCATGCCCTGTGCCCGCTGGCCCATCGCCATCGTGCTCGAACTGCTCCCCTTCCTCCTCATAGCCCGCCACATGAGCAAAGGTCTCGGCTCGAGAAAATATCGCTACGCTCAATAAAATTACTAATTACCAATTACTAATTACTAATTATTAATCACTAATTATCAATTACGACTGGCCAAACCTTCAAACTGCAACGCCACCGCTTTTATGACAACCACTCACGAATCCCATCCATTACGTTCCCCATCATTAGTAATTGGTAATTAGTAATTGGTAATTTCCACCATGAATCTCCCGCTTCTCACCTTCCTCCTCATCGCCCTCGCCACCTTGGCGTCGGCGGCGGTGGCGCTGGCGCTCAAAAACATCATCCGCGCGGCTATGCTCCTCGTCGTCAGCTGGGCGGGCATCGCCGCGTTTTATCTCTGGGCCGGGGCCGAGTTTGTCGCCTTCGCGCAAGTGCTCGTTTATGTCGGCGCCATCTCGATGATCGTCCTCTTCGCCGTCGTGCTCACGCGGCGCACACCCGTCACAGTCGCCGGCGCAACCGCCGCCCCGGCGATGCGCGCGTTCCTCGGCATCGCCTCCGGCGGACTCGTCGCGCTCGCCATCCTCTGGGGAATCCTCGGCGCCGACCTCCCGCAAACCGCCTCCCGCGCCGCGCCCGCCGCCACCACGCACGCCATCGGCCTCGAACTCATGGGACAATACTCCGGCGCCATCCTCATCACCGCCGCGCTCCTCACCGTCGCGCTCCTCGGCTCCGTGCTTCTGGCCGCGCAGGACGCGCCGGCAAAGGCAATGAATAATGAAAAATGAACAATGTATAATTTTCAAAACACCGCCATCTCACGACATCCCACCCGCGCCATTATTCATTACTCACTGATATTACGCGGTGGGCAGGATTTTGTAGGGCCTGACCTTGTGTCAGGCCGCGAATTACCAGTGCGCCTTCCCACGCGTGCGTGGCCTGACACAAGGTCAGGCCCTACGGGGCCAGCATTGCGTAACATCAGTTACTCATTATACATTTAACATTATACATTTTTCCCATGACCGCCCTCCACCTCTGCCTGATTTTCTCGACGCTGCTCTTCGCGACCGGCCTTGCCGCCGCGCTTGCCCGTGGCAACGCCATCCTCGTGCTCCTCGGCATCGAGCTTATGTTGAACGCGGCCAACATCAATTTCATCGCCTTCTGGCGTTACTCGCCGCAAGCCGCGGACAACCCGCACGCCGGCGTCCTCTTCACGATCTTCTCGATAGCGGTCGCCGCCGCCGAGGCCGCGGTCGGCCTCGCGCTCATCATCGCCGTCTACCGCCACCAGAAAAACATCCGCCTCCAGGACGCGGACAAACTCAAAGGCTGATTTTTCAATCCAAAAACAACCACAGATGAACACAGATAAACGCAGATTACAGAAACAAACCGGCTCAGTTGGTATTTATCTGCGTCCATCTGTGTCCATCTGCGGTTAAAAATTCTTTCCAAACATCTCCATGCTTCCCGCAAAACTCATTTGGATAATCCCTCTGCTTCCGCTGCTTTCTGCGGCGTTCAGCGCATTTCTCCCGCGCGGAACGCGCTCCCGCGTCATCGCCGCGTCTGCCGCCATCCTCTCGCTCGCCGCCGGCTTCATCCTCTCGTGCCTCGCGCTTCGCGGCGCGCTCGCCGACCCCGCCGCGCACGACACATTCAACTTCCGCTGGCTCGACTTCGGCGGCGTCACGCTCCAACTCGGTTTCCTCAACGACCCGCTCACCGCGTTCATGCTCGTGATGGTTACGTTTGTCAGCGCGCTCATCTTCATCTTCAGCACCGGCTACATGAAGGACGACCCGAACGCCGCGAAATTCTTCTGTTATCTCTCGCTCTTCGCCGCCGCCATGCTCGGCCTCGTCGTCGCGAACAGCCTGCTCCTCCTCTTCGTCTGCTGGGAACTCGTCGGCCTCGCCTCGTATCTCCTCATCGGCTTCTGGTTCCACAAACCCGCCGCCGCCGCCGCCGCGAAAAAAGCCTTCATCACCACGCGCATCGGCGACCTCGGCCTCCTCCTCGGCATCTGCTGGCTCTACGACTCCAGCGGCACGCTCCTCTTCTACAATGGCGGCAACGGCTTCCTCGAAAACGTCAGCGCGCTCACGATGATTCTTCCCTGCGGCCTCATGGTCTCGACTGCCATCGGCCTCCTCATCTTCTGCGGCGCGGTCGGCAAATCCGGCCAGTTTCCGTTGCACGTCTGGCTCCCCGACGCGATGGAAGGCCCCACGCCCGTCTCCGCGCTCATCCACGCCGCCACGATGGTCGCCGCCGGCGTGTTTCTCATGGCCCGCGTGTATCCGCTGCTGGCGCTCGACCAAGTGGAAGTTCTGCTGACCGAAACAAATATTACGGAGTCCATACGCGCAGAGCTTGCGCAAGCCGGCGTGGATGTTTCAGGCACAAACATTTCGTTGGCGCTGAACGGCGCCGATGGCCCGGTGGCAGTATTTGTTTCCACCAGTTTTCACGCCCTCACCATCGTCGCCATCATCGGCTCAATCACCGCGCTCTTCGGCGCAATCGTCGCCGTTGCGCAAAACGACATCAAACGCATCCTCGCCTTCTCAACCGTCTCCCAACTCGGCTACATGATGCTCGCCATCGGCGTCGGCGCGTGGCCCGTCGCGATCTTCCATCTTCTCACGCACGCCTTCTTCAAAGCCCTCCTCTTCCTCGGCGCGGGCAGCGTCATCCACGCCGCGCACCACGAGCAGGACATCCGCGCACTCGGCGGACTCGCCCCGCGCATGAAAATCACCTTCGCCACCTTCGCCACCGGCATGATGGCGCTCGCCGGCGTGCCGTTCCTCTTCTCCGGTTTCTGGTCGAAAGAAAGCATCCTCCACGCCGCGCACGGCTGGCAGGTTTCGCAACTCCCCTTCTTCATCGCCCTCATCGCCGTCGTCCTCACCGCGTTCTACATGACGCGCCTCGTCTGCGAAGTTTTTCTCGGCAACCCCCGCTCGCGCGCCGCTGAAAACGCCCGCGAAAACGGCCCCGCGATGACCATCCCCCTCGTGCTCCTCGCCCTCTGCGCCATCGCCACCGGTTTCCTCGGCACTCCTGCGTGGCCCTGGCTGCAATCCACGCTCGAAGGCATCCCCGCCGCCGAAATCCACGGCCACCCCATCTTCGCCGCGGAAAACATCCCGCTCATGATGATCTCCATCGTGCTCGTCGCGCTCGGCATCGGCGCCGGCGCGGCGGTTTATTATTTCTTCCGCAAACGCAACAACGCCGGCGAAACCGACCCGCTCGAAAAAGCCGCGCCCGCCCTCTGGAACGCGCTCGCCAACCGCCTCTGCCTCGACGAACTCTACGCCGCCACGCTCGGACGCCTCCTCG
>JAISGL010000192.1 GCA_031263125.1 Opitutaceae bacterium
GCCAAGGAGATGTTTCGCCGGCAAATGTGGCAAATCGCCGACTACTGCGGCGTTTCCATTCTTACCTACGCCATCATGGAAAATCACTTCCATGTGCTTGTCAGAGTTCCAAAAAAAGCTCCGATCTCCGACGCGGAGCATCTGCGTCGCTATCGCTTGCTTTACCCGGAACCAACCCGTTTTCAAACCGCCTCACTGGCGGTCGTCGAGGCACAGCTTAAGGCTGATGGTCCATACGCCGACGCGTGGCGCAAGCAGCAGCTTGCACTTATGAATGATGTCTCGGTTTTTATGAAACTGCTCAAACAACGCTTCACCATCTGGTTCAATAAAAACCACGACCGCTTCGGCACGCTCTGGGCCGAGCGTTTCAAAAGCGTGCTCGTTCAACCAGCAGGGCGCGCCGTTCGCGTCGTGGCTGCATACATCGACTTGAATCCCGTGCGTGCCGGGCTTGTTGACGATCCCAAGGACTACCGGTTTTGCGGCTATAGCGAGGCCGTCGCGGGCAGGAGTATCGCACGGGCGGGAATCATACATGTCATCGGCGAGGATGACGCGCGCACTTGGCGGGGCGCACAAGAATACTACCGGCTCATGATTATCGGCAGCGGTGCCAAACCGCGCGCTGGCAAAGCTGCCGTTTCCGAAAATCTTTTTGAGGAAACGGTGTGCGCAGGGGGAAAACTGTCACTCGCTACTGCATTGAGATGCCAGATACGCTATTTCACCGACGGAGGCGTGCTCGGCGGCAGGGCTTTTGTCGCGAAACATCTCACGCATTATCGGCAAAAGACAGGGTCGCGCCGCCGCAAGGAACCTCGCGCCTTGCCGCCCGTCTGCGATTGGGGCGGAGCGGGCGGCGGCAGTGGCGCGGACGGTGGCAGTGGCGCGGACGAAATCATGGTTTTGCGCACGCCACGGCGGCGCACGCTTGCGTCCGGCTGAATCGAAACAGCGTGAACAGACTCAACGACACAACGACAAACGCAACAAACGCGCAGGGCAGACAACCTCGGTCTGGCAACCTGCGCCAGAGTGTCCAATTACTCGGCAAGTTTCCTTCCCAGGTGGCGCCAGTATCCATCAACCGGTATCAATCGTCATGAGTGTCCAATTACTCGGCAGGTTTCCTTCCCGGGTGGTATCCCTCTGGAATTGCTCCCATTTTGCGACATTTGCAGAATGACTATACACTGCGTGCTGCGTAACATTAGGTACTCGGCTAAAATGAATTCACTAAAGAGAGGCGGAAGCGCACCGGTTTGCGCAAATGGTTCGTCATCATCACGGCTGCCGCCGCCATCAACTTGATCGCTTCATTGATCCCTCATGAATGGCAATTTATCTATGGTCGAGTCTCTCAGTTAAATATCTGATGTCACGCGAGTAATTCCCGCCAGATTTTGTAGCCTGAGCTTGCGTCAGGCCGCGAATTACCTGTGCGGTCCCCACGCGTTCGCGGCCTGACGCAAGGTCAGGCCCTGCGCGCCGCGTAACATCAGTTAAATATTGTGAATGCTGTTGCCGATTTGAAGATCGACGTTCCACGATGAATGTTATTTGTTATATCAACGGAACGACGTGACAGCCGCTTCCATGCTATTGTCCAACCGCGCTCAGCGACGGCGGGGCTTCACCGGGCGAACTGCCCCAGGCAGGATTGGGGTGCGGTCCCATTTCGAGGATGAGCGTTCCGCCATTTGCGATGTCAGCATGGCTGAACCATGGCTTGTTCCACGGCTGGCCGTTGAGCATGGCGGATTGTATATAATAATTCGTGTCGGAATTGTTTTTGGCCCGAATCACCATATCCTTGCCATTGCCCATGTGAATAATCGCTTCCTCAAAAAGGGGCGAACCGATGATATAGTCAGGACTGGCCGGATCGACTGTATAGAAGCCGAGGGCGCTCATGACATACCACGCGGCGGTCGTGCCCTGGTCGTCCATGCCGGGAAAGGCGAGGCCGTGTTTGTCGCTGCCATACATGAGCGCGAGTATTTTGCGAACGAGGGCCTGTGTTTTCCACGGCTGGCCTGCGTAATTATATAAATAGGGCGCGTGCTGGTCAGGCTGGTTGCCCTGGCAATAAAGGCCTATCATGCCGGTGACGTCGCGGGCAATGCCTTTGGGATTATAGGGCGCGGTGAAAAATTCGTCGAGTTTGGCGGTGAACTTTTCACGTCCGCCGAGAAGGTTTATCAGGCCCTGCACGTCGTGTGGCACAAGCCAGAGATTTTGCCAGCCGCTGGCTTCCTTCATCATATAATTGTAGTAAGGCTCGCGCGGATCGAAGGGCGTTATCCACGTTCCGTCCGCCTTGCGTCCGCGCATGAACCCCGTGGATGAATCAAATACGTTTCTGTAATTCTGCGCACGGGCAAGGAACATCCGGCAATCATCCTCCTTGCCGAGTTTTTTGGCGAGCAGGGCGAGCGCGTGGTCGTCCCAACTGTACTCCATGGTCTTGTCAACGCCGGCGCGACCATCGGCATTGGGAGGGCTGGGATGCCTGATGAAATCGTCATGCACCCAGCCTTGCTTCATATATTCGGCGAGATCGCCGCGCGGGCCGGCGGGGTCCATGGCATTTTTGCGGAGATATTTATATACGGCTGCATAATCAAAAGGCAGGCCGCGTTCCCAATATCCCAGATACATGAGCGCGGCGTGATCGGCGAAGAAAGATGTGTGCATCCAGCCGGACTCGCGGGCCATTTCCAGGTGGGTGCGCATTATGTTTACCGCCACGTCCGGCTCAAGCAACGCGAGCAGCATGACTTGGTTGCGCGTGGTGTCCCAGAAGGCTATCGGGCTGTAGCGATCGTAATCAATCGTGTGTCGGCCGTTTTCACGAGTGGGTCGCGCGGCGCCTTTTTTCACCTGCAAACGCGGCGTCATCAGTGAATGATACAGCGTCGAATAAAACAAACCGCGCTGTTTTTCGGTGCCGCCCTTGATTTCAACAAGGCCCAGTTTTCCGGCCCAAAGCGCCTCTGCCCGCCGGCGGACTTCGTCAAAGTTTCTGGAATCAGGCTGCAATAATGCATGCGCATTTTCATAAGTGCTGCCCGAGACGATGCGGACCTGCACCTGTTCGCCGGCTTGCATGGAAAATTGCAAATACGAACCGGCGTAGCTGCCCTCGGCCTTGCGTGCGCCGGCCCGGATGTCGTCATCGCGGCGCACGCGCGAGCCGTCGAGCACGGGACGATTCTGGCGGAATGTGCCGAAATTTTTGAAAGGTTTTGAAAACTCCGCAATGAAGGAGCGGTTGTTCCGCCCATTGCGCCCGCGCACGATGCGATCACCGATAATCTCAATGCCATTGTTTTCATTGGCGCCGAGATCGATGAGGATCACGCCGCGTTCGGTTTTCGGAAACGTGAAACGATAGCAACCGGTGTGTTCCGTGGTGGTAAGTTCGGTGCGAATCCCCGTGTCCGGAAACTCCACGGAATAATAACCCGGCGAGGCTTTTTCCGTGGCCTTGTCATAAGGCGATGCATGCGTGCGGTCGGGCGGCACAGTCCACGCGCCGACAACCGGCATGATGGTCAGGCCCGGATGCGGCGATGAAAACCCAAGCATCGTCCGGCGCGAATGAATATAAGGGAAAATGATGCCGTGGTTGCCCGCGGCTTCGGTGAGGTCTTTGTTAATCGGACCGATGATTACGTTGCGATGCGGAAGCGCGGGGCCTGGATGAGTAAAACCCGTGTATGCTTCCTCACCGGGCGGCGGCGCATTGCCGAGCAAAGCGGGATCGTCGAGCGATGCCGTGCCGACAAGCGGATTGGCGTATTCAACGGGAGTCCTGGCGGAAAGCGCGCTGCAAACAATCAAGCCAGTCACGATTGCAGTGCGCGTTAACTTGGGAGCGGAATATCTGGTCATGTGAAAATAATAAACGCGAACGCAGCCGCCAGATTCAAGCAGGGAAATGCATTCTCATCCCCATGGACGATTACATATAATATCCTGATAATATCCTGACAATATCCGGATAATATCCAGACTGCCCGCGGCGGCAGGAAAACTGCCGTTCCGTTTTGTTCCGATATCATTTGAACTGCTTTATCCATGCAAGCTCCGGCCAGTTGTTGCCGCCTGCATTTTTTTGCGGCACGCCCGGAGTGCTGCGACCTTCGATTACGTATTTTTTGAGAAGCTGCCCGAGGTTCCCGACAATTTCGGGATGCTTCGCGCAAAGATTTGTTTTTTCACCGGGGTCGGCATCCAGATTGAAAAGTTGGAACGGCGGCGATCCAGCGGGCGCCTTTCCGTGACGCGGTTCGCTCCAGCCGCCCGAATCGGCGCAGAGGACGAGTTTCCACGGGCCTTTGCGAATCGCGAAGGCCCCGTAGTTCGAATGATGCACGAGCGCCTCGTGCAGCGGCGCCGGCGGTTTGCCGGTTTCGCTCGTGAGAACCGGCAGCATGCTCACGCTGTCCTCGCCTGCTTCGCCGGGGAGTTTTGCGCCCGTGATGCCGGCGCACGTGGCAAGAAAATCACCCAGCGAAACCAGTTCGTCGCTCACGCTGTTTTTCGCAATCCGCCCCGGCCAGCGAATGACGAGCGGCACGCGATGGCCACCCTCGTAGATGTCGGCCTTGGAGCCGCGACGTCCGAGATTCGGGTCATGGTGAAAAGCGCGCAGCTCGTCAAAATCGACCGCCGGGCTGCAACCATTGTCAGCCGCAAAAACGACCATCGTGTTTTTATCAAATCCCCCCGCCGTGAGCGCGGCGTCGATTTGTCCGACAACGGCATCCACCGCCGCGCAAAAATCGCCGTATTCGGTCGTGCGCGTGCTGCCGGCAAATTCTTTCGCGGGCAGAATCGGCGTGTGCGGAGCCGTGAGCGGCACGTAGAGAAAAAACGGTTTCCGGGCATCCTGCTTTTCGATGAACGAAACCGCTTCGTCCGCCAGGCGCGGCAACACGCCGCCGTGCTCAAACCCCTTTCCCGCGAGTCCGGCCCGCTGGAGCAGTTTTTGTGATTCGTTGCCCCCGATGTAATGCGGCGGAAGCGTCGCAGGATCGACGCGATCATTGCGCAGCCAGAAATACGGCGCCATGTCCAGCGACGCGCCGATGCCGAGGAAATAATCAAACCCATGCGCAAGCGGGCCGCCGCCGAAGGGCTTCGTATAATCAATCAACTCTTCATCGTTGTTTTTGTTTTTTCGAGCGCCCGCTTTTTTTTCGCCGCGGACCCAGTCGAGGCCGAGATGCCACTTGCCGATAATCGCCGTCGTGTAGCCTTGCTGTTTGAGAAGCGACGCCACCGTCATGCGTCCCGGCTCAATCAACGCCGGGGCAAGCCCGCCCCCGGCTCCCGACTTGCGCACGGTGCGCCAGCAATAACGCCCCGTAAGAATCGAGTAGCGCGACGGCGTGCATACGGCGGAACTGCTGTGCGCGTCGGTGAAACGCATGCCCTCGCGCGCAAGGCGGTCGATGTGCGGAGTCTTCCACGCGGACGCAGGATTGAAGGCGGACACATCGCCCAGGCCCATGTCGTCCGCGAGGATATAAACAATATTGGGACTCCGCGCCACATCGGCTGCGCAGGCAACCTGTGACAACGCAACCTGCGACAATGCAATCTGTGACAATGCAACCAAACTGCTGGCAACCGCCATTGAATTTACCGGCAAGATATTTTTTTCCATTGGGCAAAAATACAAAAATGTGTTTCCGGCAGTATCCCACCCGGCGGCAATCCGGTAAATCGTCCAAAGCGATGATATGCGCGAAACAGGGTGGACACAAAAACGAAACGCGCCAATGACATGTGCGCAGACATGCGCGCCCGTATGACAACCCCCTATGCCTCGCCTTGCCGCCGGATGACGATCCCGGCCGTCCTTGCAATTCTCGCGATGACACACATCGCCGCCGCGCCGCCCTCCGCCGCCGCGCCGCAGGACTACCTCGTGCATGTCTGGCAAACCGACGACGGCCTGCCGCAAAACTGGGTTTCGAGCATCGCGCAAACTCCCGAAGGCTACCTCTGGATCGGCTCGCGCTACGGCGGCCTGGCGCGTTTCGACGGCATGCGTTTCGTGCCGTTCAATCCGCAAAACACCCGCGCGCTCGAGGACGTGCAGATCGAGCACCTGAGCCTGGACGCAACCGGGCGCCTCTGGATCATCATGGGCAACGAATCCGTCACCACGTATCAAGACGGCGTCTTCCACCTGCACCGCAAACCGCGCACCGACCCGCGAATGAAACTCGACCACGTGATCGACACGCGCGGCGACGGGATTCTCTTCGCGGGCGAGTGGCCTTTTGTCGCCAAGGCCCGCCACACGCCGGCGGCAACCGAGTGGACGGTCATCAGGCCGCGTTTCAACATGAAAGTCGGTTCGCGCACATTCAGCGTTGATCGCAACGGCGTCATCTGGGCGCTCACACGCGACCAGAAAATCGTACGCCGCCAAGGCGGGCGCTTCGGACAACTCCCCGGCAATCTTGCTCCGCCCGGCGCCGCCTTCGTGAGCATCGACTCCGACAGGGAGCGCACCATCTGGGCCGCCACATCAAACCGCCTCTTACGATGGGAGGACGAACGCGGTTTCACCGACGTCACGCCGCGCGACGCCCCCGAACCGGAGGCAATTGTCGAAATCGCTTTCAGCGGCGACGGCGGACTTTGGGTGCTCGAAAAAAACCGCCTGCGCAAATTTCTCAAGGACCGCTGGGTCGCCGAAGTCGACTCGCCCCTGTTGCTGCGACACACCGCCGCCGGCACATTCAGCCTGCACGGCGACGCGCAAGGCAACCTGTGGATCGTCAGCTACGGACGCGGCCTGTGGCACGCAAAAAGCGACGGCGCCGCCACGCTCCTCGACGAGCAAACCGGGCTGCCCGGCATGTTTGTCACCTGCTGGTTCCAGGACAACGAGGGCAACGTGTGGATCGGCACCACGGACGGCGGCATCGCGCGCATCCGCGAAAACATTTTCACCACGCTTGGCCGCGCACAAGGACTGCCCGGCAAAGTCGTCAGCTCCGTGTGCATGGACAAACAGGGCAAACTCTGGGCCGGCACGATGGCCGGCGGACTCGCCTCATGGGAAGGCGGCCGTTTCAAAAAACAACAACTCCCCATCCCCGACGACGGCAACCCGGCCGCGAGCCTGAGCGTGTTTCCCTCCGACGACGGCGGCCTCTGGGTCGGCTCGATCAACCACGGCCTCATGCGCATGCGCGACGGGAAAATCCGCTCGCTGCGAAACTGGGAAAACATCCGCGTGATCTTCGGCGACAGCCAGGGCAACACATGGATCAGCCCGCTTGCCGGCCTGGATCGCATCCGCGAAGACCGCGTCACGCGATTTGACGACAAGGACGGCTTCGTAACCTCGCACGCCATCGGCGCGATGGCCGAGGATGCCGCCGGCGCGATCTGGATCGGCACCGGCCCCGGCGATCTCTGGAAATTCGCCGGGGGCAAATTCACCAAATACACGCCGCCCCCGGAATGGCGGGCCGGGCGCATCTCCGCCGTTTTGCCCGACACCGGCGGCGTCATCTGGATCGGCACGCTCGGCGGCGGCCTCCTGCGCTTTCACAACGGCGCGTTCACCCGCTGCACAAAAACCAACGGCCTGCCCGACAACAACGTCTCGCAACTGCTCGACAGCGGCGACGGCCACCTGTGGGCCGGCACCTACGCGGGCATTTTTCGCGCAAGCAAGGACGACCTCGCCAAAGTCGCGATCAAAGGCGAGGGCGATGTCTCGCTGCGCATCTACGGCCGCTTCGACGGCCTGCCCGCGCTCGAATGCTCCAGCGGCTTCCAGCCCGCGTGCTGGCGCGCGGACGACGGCGCCCTTTATTTTTCCACGGCCAACGGCGTCGTGTCGGTCAATCCGCAAAAAATCACGGAAAACACAATCCCGCCCACCGTGCTCATCGAGGAACTCATCGTGGACGGAAAACGCCACGGGATTCCGCATGTTTCCGCGCGAACGATCGCAAACACACAACGCGCGCCCGACATCGAAATCGCCCCCGGCCAGCACCACGTGCAGTTCCAGGTCACCGCGCTGAATTTCGCCGCGCCCGACGGCGTGCGCTTCCGGGTGAAACTTCACGGAGCCGAAACCGAATGGCGCAATGTCGACAGCCGCCGGCTCATCGGCTACGGCCCGCTCCTGCCCGGCAAATACCGCTTCCACGTCATCGCCTGCAACAACGACGGCGTGTGGAATGAGGCCGGCGATTTCCTCGAGTTCAAAGTGCTGCCCTGGTTCTGGGAAACGGTGTGGTTCAAAATCATCCTCGGCATCGCCGTGTTCGCCACGCTCGTGATCATCGCCACGCGCATGCAACGCCAGCGTTACCGCCGCCGCATCCAGGACGTCGAGCGCCAGCGCGAACTCGAACGCGAGCGCACCCGCATCGCGCAAGACCTCCACGACGACCTCGGCACAAGCCTCACGCAAATCAACCTCCTGAGCGCGCTCGCCAGCCGCGAGCAGACGCCCATCGGGGAAACCCGCGAACTCATCCAGCAAGTCGACGGTTGCGCCCGCGAAATGGTAACCGCGCTCGACGAAATTGTCTGGGCCGTGAATCCGAAAAACGACTCATGGTTTGAACTCGCAAACTACCTCGGATTCTTCGCGGAGGAATTTTTCCAGGGCACGGGCATGCGCTGCCGCCTCGGCATCCCGGAGCAAATCCCGCACATCCCCATTTCCTCCGAAGTGCGCCACCATTTGTTTCTCGTCGTGAAGGAAGCGCTCAACAATGCCGCCCGCCACTCCCGCGCGGAACAGGTCTGGCTGCGCATCGCCGCGGACGCGCGCGAGGTGGCGATTTGCGTGGAGGACGACGGTTGCGGCTTCCACCATCCGCCGGCGGAGCCAAGGCATTCCGGGGGAAACGGCATGAACAACATGCGGCACCGCATGGCCCAGGTGGGCGGCAGCGTCGAAATACGCGGCGGCCCCGGCGGACGCGGCACCGCGATGATATTCAGGATACCGCTTGTCCGCGAACGGCAGGATGCGGCAACTGCGTAAACATATAAACACACTCTTCAAACTTCCGAAACGATGGTTTGAACCCGCGCTCATTTATGCTCACCTGTGTTTTAATTTAATGATTCGGTTTTATTTTACCGCGAAGGGCCTTTTTTGATGATTTGGTTTTTGAACAGAAGGCAATGAAGGGAACAAAGATATTAAAGTGATTCGGAATCATATAAATATTAACGCGTGGAAAAACAGATTGGGGTTTGAATGTGTTTAATATCTTTGTTTCCTTCGTTTCCTTCTGTTCAAAATAATGGCTCGTTTTTCGCCAGCCAAAGCATCCACGACCCGCACACACACACACCGCATACAATCACGCATGAAAAAAGCGCTCATCACCGGTATCACAGGCCAGGACGGCAGCTACCTCACCGAACTGCTCCTCGACAAAGGCTACGAAGTCCACGGCATCATCCGCCGCGCCTCCACGTTCAACACCAGCCGCATCGACCACCTCCACGACAACCCCGGCATAAACGGCAAACGCCTCTTCCTGCACTACGGCGACCTCACCGACTCCGTGCGGCTCGTCAAACTCCTCTACAACCTCCAGCCCGACGAAATCTACAACCTCGGCGCGCAGTCGCACGTCCGTGTCTCGTTCGACGTTCCCGAATACACCGGCGACGTCGTCGGCCTCGGCGCCCAGCGCATCCTCGAAGCCGTCCGCGAAGCCGGCCTCATTAAAAAAGTCCGCTACTACCAGGCATCCTCCTCGGAAATGTTCGGCAAGGCGCAGGCCGTCCCGCAAACCGAGACCACGCCCTTCTGGCCGCGCTCCCCCTACGGCTGCGCCAAACTCTACGCGCACTGGCTCACCGTCAATTACCGCGAAAGCTACAACCTCCACGCCAGTTCCGGCATCCTCTTCAACCACGAATCCCCGCGCCGCGGCGAAACCTTCGTCACGCGCAAAATCACCCGCGCCGCCACCCGCATCAAAGCCGGCCTCCAGAACGACCTCCTCCTCGGCAACCTCGACGCCCGCCGCGACTGGGGCTACGCCGTGGAATACGTCGGCGCGATGTGGCTCATGCTCCAGCAGGACGAACCCGGCGACTACGTCATCGGCACAAACGAGACGCACAGCGTCCGCGAATTTTGCGAGGAAACCTTCGGCCTCCTCGACCTCGACTGGCGGCAATACGTGAAATACGAACCCCGTTACGAACGCCCCGCCGAAGTCGACCTCCTCGTCGGCAATCCCGCCAAGGCGCGCAAACAACTCGGCTGGGAGCCGCGAGTCCGCTTCAAGGAACTCGTCCGCATCATGGTCGGGCACGACCTCGAACTGGCGAAACGGGAAGCGCAAATCGCAGCACTCGCCTGATCCCAATATTCAAATTCCAATATCCAAACTCCACCCCCCCAAATTCCCCCAAAAAAAATCCAAATCTCAAAAAAGCACTTCGATATCTGAACGCCGCGTGCGACAAAGAGCGGCAGCGGCAGATCTCAGCCACCGGACGGGACGCCAGCCGCGCCCTTTGAAATTTTAGAATTTATTTGGAATTTGAAATTTGGAATTTGGGATTTGGACATTGGAATTTGAACATTGGAATTTGGATTTTGGGATTTGGATTTTGAACATTGGGATTTTGATATTTGATATTTGATATTCGCACCATGAAACTCTACATCGCAGGTCACGCCGGCATGGTCGGCTCCGCGCTCGTGCGCCGCTTCCAACGCGAACCCGGCGTCACGCTCCTCACGCGCTCGCGCGCGGAACTTGATCTGGGCAACCAAGCCGAAGTCCGCGCATGGCTCACCACGTGCAAACCCGACGCCATCATCATGGCCGCGGCCAAAGTCGGCGGCATCCACGCCAACAACACATACCCCGCCGACTTCATCCACGACAACCTCGCCCTCGCCACCAACATCGTGCATGGCGCCCGCGCCGCCGGCGTAAGACGCCTCCTCTTCCTCGGCAGCTCCTGCATCTACCCCCGGCTCGCCCCGCAACCCATCGCCGAGTCGAGCCTCCTCACCGGCCCGCTCGAACCCACCAACGAAGCCTACGCCATCGCCAAGATCGCCGGCATCAAACTCTGCGAATACCACCGCAAACAGCACGGCCTCGCCTACCACTCCGCGATGCCCGCCAACCTCCACGGCCCCAACGACAATTACCACCCGCAAAACGCGCACGTATTGCCCGCGCTCATCCGCCGCTTCGACGAAGCCCGCGAAAACAATCTCCCTGAAGTCACGGCCTGGGGCACCGGCAAACCCATGCGCGAATTCCTCCACGTCGACGACCTCGCCGACGCGTGCGCGTTTCTCCTCCGCCTCGAAAATCCGCCCGACCTCATCAACATCGGCGCCGGCGTCGACGTGACGATTCGCGAACTCACCGAAATCGTCGCCTCTGTTGTTGGCTACGGCGGCCGCATCACCTGGGACGCGACAAAACCCGACGGCGCCCCGCGCAAACTCCTCGACATCTCGAAACTCGCCACGCTCGGCTGGCACTCCAAAATCCGCCTCCGCGAAGGCATCGAAAAAACCTACGCCTCCTACCGCGCCGAAAAAGCCGCCGGCCAACTGCGGGGATAACCGTGAAACCTGATGCCACGCAGCGCGCGGTACGCAGCGCGGTACGTAGCGCAGGCTGCCAAGCCTGCTGACGAGGCGAAGCCTCGCCCGGTTCGAGAAAAAAAACGAACACCCGGTGGCGCGCGGCAAGCAAAGCAGGCTTGGCAGCCTGCGCTACGTTTGGGCGATGGCGCCAAAACAAGCCTGTCTTGAAGAGCCGCTGCAAATAACGGAAAAACATCTTAACAACTGATGTTACGCGAAGGCCGGCATTTGGCAGGGCGCACCGCCGGGGCAAGCCGGAGGCTTGCCAGATATTAGCCGGTGGTTAAGCGAGGCTTGGCGAGCGATACCACCGGAAATAGTCGCAGATAAAACCTGCATCCCGGAGGGATGCCAGAAGCCCATGTCACATACCTCTGGCATCCCTCCGGGATGCTGAATTTTTATCGCATGAGTTCCGGTGGTGTCGGTCGCGTTGCGACGTTGTGGCCATGCCCGCCCGCCAAAGCGGGCGCCCGGTCATGGCCAGCCCTTCGGGCCATCGCCTGCGGCGATGCCATCTCCGCGCTGCCGCGCTCCGTCAACCACCGGCTTATATCTGGCAAGCCTCCGGCTTGCTCCGGC
>JAISGL010000224.1 GCA_031263125.1 Opitutaceae bacterium
CGGGATTTTTTTCGAGGAGGGCGAGCGCTTCGGCGATGGCGGCGGGGGCGGTGCTCAGATCGGCGTCCATGTAGCAGGCGAAGTCGCCTTGCGCGCGGAGCATGCCGGAGCGCACGGCACAGCCTTTGCCGCGGTGGACTTGATTGTCGATTGCGCGCCAGTCCGGGTGCGAGGCGGCAATTTGTCGCGCGATGGCGAGGGTATCGTCGGGGCTGCGTTCGACGACGAGGAGAACTTCGTGCGTGATTCCGCGCGCGGCGAGGGTGTCGAGATACGCGGCGAGGCGGGGCAGGGTTTCGGGGATGCGCCGCGCTTCGTTGTAGCAGGGGATGATGAGGGAAAGCCGTGGCACTTGGAGAGCGGGTTCCGCGACGCCGGGTTGGATGGCCGGGCAGTTGGGCAAGTGGTGTTAACCGGGATGGAGGGCGGGCGCGGTGTCGCGGGGATGCCGCCCTCCGGCGCGGGCGGGGATTATTTGCCCCAGACTTCGGTCTCGATGTAGTGGTTGGCGGAATTGGCGGTGTTGCCTTTGCTGTAGAGGCGCACGTAGCGGCCGCTCACGCCGGCGACGGGGAGGACCCGGCCTTTGCTCGTGTCGACGTAGGCTTTGTCCTTGCCCGCGCCGAGGCCGATGGAGTTGTCGTGGTCGTTGTTGAAGACGGTGGTCACGCCGGTGAGGAAATCGGCGTCGTTGGAAATCTGCACGACGACGTCGTGGTAGGCGCGTTCCTGCGAGTGGAAATGCCAGAGCGCGATGGCGTGGATTTTGTGCTCCGCGCCGAGGTCGAGTTGCACCCATTGTTTGCCGTCGCCGAGTTCGACGAAGCAGCCTTCGTCGGAGTCTTTGTCGCCGTCGGTGATTTGTTCGAGCATGCCGATGACGGGCATCGAATCACTCGATGTAACGGGTTTGTTGAGCGCGAGGTTTGTCGAGCCTTCGGGAATCATCACGGGCGGGCGCGCGGCGATGTCGGCGGCGGTTTCGAGGTTGGGAACTTTTATGGCGACGGGAGTGCCGGCGAGCTTGGGTTTGGGCAGCTGCGTTTTGAAGGGCACCATTTTGTCCTGGGCGTTGAGCGCGGCGCAGGCGAGGAATGCGAGGGTGGTGAGGAGGAGTGGTTTGAGTTTCATGGTGGAAGAGTTATTAATGACTAATGACTAATTACTAATTACTAATTGGGTGGCGAAGCGGAGTGGGTTGAGTTTCTTGGTGGAAGTGTGTTTGTGGCAGGCTGCGGGTGCGTGGGAGGCACATTGGCAATTCGCGGCCTGACACAAGGTCAGGCACTACACGATATGCCGGGCGCGTGACAAATTTGCCGGGCGTGTAACATCGGATTGGAGTTTGGGATTTGGAGTTTGGTCATTGGCTTTTGGAATTTTCCCGCTGCAGGCGGGCCGCTACGCGATGAAGTCCCCGGGTTTGAATTCGAGGCGCTGGCCGGCGGCGACGGAGTCGTTGACGCGGTAGATGGGCACTTCGCTTTCAAAGGCATGCTCGCCGCCACAGGTGAGTTTGGCGGCGCCCCGGACGGCGCTGAAGAAATTTTCGAGGTGCGGCTGGTGGATCGGTTTGTTCAGCACGATGGGCACGTCGTAGGCGGCGAGCGCCTTGGTTTCGCGGATGTCGATAACGGATTTTGTGTCGGGTTCGGGCGGCGCGACGGTTTTGCGGAGGTAGTTTTTTTTCACCCATTGCTCCCATTCGGGCGCGCGGTCTTCGCGGTAGACTTTGGTGAGTTTGGGGTTTTCGGAGATGGTGATGCTGCCTTCGTCGCCCATGAAGTTTTCAAAATAGCCGCCGCCGGAGCTGGTGGCCGTCTGCACTTGGTAGAAGGTGCGCGCGGTGCCGGTGGGCAGGGGGAATTCGTAGACGCACATGACGTTGTCGTACCATTCGTGCTGTTTGTAATAATCAACGCCGCCGGTGGCGAAGACAGCGGTGGGGTTGACGCCGAGGAACCACGCGAAGACGTCGATCTGGTGCGCGCCGAGGTCGGAGATGGGGCCGCCGGAAAGGTCGCGGAACCAGCGCCAGTTGCGGAATTGGTGCATGTCCTTGAAGCCGTATTTCTGGAGCGTGGCGGTGTCGATGGCGTAGGCTTTGGGGAAGCCGAGGTCGTCGGTGACGGCGCGGTTCCACTGGGCGTTGGCGCCAACGAATTTGCCCTGGAGTTTCGCGGTCCGGATGAGGTTGTTGTAGACGTGGAGGTAGCGGGGGTTGCTGCGGCGCTGGTGTCCGATTTGGAGGAGTTTGCCGGAGGCTTGCATGGCTTTGACCATGGCGCGGGCGCCTTCGACGGTGTTGGACATCATTTTTTCGCAATACACGTGGAGGCCGGCTTTGTGGCAGAGGACGGTGTGCGGGGAGTGCCAGAAATCGGGCGTGGCGATGATGGCGGCGTCGAGGTCTTTTTCCTTTGCGAGCATGTCCTCGATGTCGGCGTAGGCTCTGACGTCGTGGCCGGCTTTCTTGAGTTTGTTCTGGCCGTATTGGAGGGCGTATTTCCAGATGTCGCAGACGGCGCGGAATTTCAGGCCGGGGATGTTGAGCATCGCTTCCAGGAGGATGCGGCCTTGCGCGCCGAGGCCGACAAGGGCGATGTTGAGTTCGGAGTTGGGCGAGCGTCCGGCTTGCGCGATGGCGAAGGGCGCCGTGCGCGAGAGGACAAGGCCGGCGGTGGCGAGCGCGCCGGTGGCGAGGAATTTGCGTCGGGAAAAAAGCGGCGTGCTGCCGGGCGTGTGTGCGGCGGGCGGGCGCGTGTCGGGTGTGTGCATGTCGGGTGTGCGCGTGGCGGATGTGGCGGGTGTGGACATGGGCGGTGGTTTTGTTGGAGGAGTCGGCGAAGGGGTCAGCGAAGATGTCAGCATTTCGCGCCGCAGGAGCAGACGGACCAGCGGTTGTGCTCAACCCACTTGAGGGCGAGGGCGACCATGATGGTGTGCACGCCGAGCATGGCGGTGCCGATGATTTCGTTCTGGCCGCCGAGCAGAATCATGCCGACGGTGAGCGAGACGTAGATGAGGCCCTGGACAAAGAGCGAGATGCGCGGGGCGATGCCGAGGAGAAGCGTGAGGCCGGTGAGGATGAGCAGGGGGCCGAGCGCGTAGCAATAGGTGGTGAGCATCCAGCCGGGCATGAGGGGTTCGGCGCGGAGGGTGTCCTCAAGGGAGGAGGTCGGCATGCCGTGGTAGTGGGAAAAGCCGTAGACTTTGGTTTGCACCTCGACCATGGCGCCGCTGATGTCGGGGTTGCCGAATTCGTCGAGGAGCGGTGATTGCACCATTTTGGTGCCGGTGAATTTTTCGATGCCGGTGACGAGGGCGCGAATGGCGAGCCAAAAGCGCAGGATGATAAAACCGAGCGATGCGCCGGAGGGCAGCCAGATGGCACAGCAGCGGCAGGCGGTCGGTTTGGCGGAGGTGGAGGACGTGGCGGATGAGGCGGAGTCGGGGGATGTGGTCATGGAGATGCGTTGGTGCGTTGGTGAGAGTAAAAGGCAACGAGTGAATGAATTTAACGGAAATATAAAAGCATTAATTTTGAGAATTATTATGCAATTATGCTGGAGCGTGGCGCTGCGGAGCGGCTCGCGAAGCGGCGTCCGCGCGAAGCGGCGTCAGGCGTTGCGGATTTTGCCCGACGGCGCCATCGTCGCCACCACTTATGCAAAATATACCGACGGCCCTGAGTTGAATTCGGTTGTCGGTGTCCGCTTCAAACTCAGTGAAACAGACGCGCTGCCCGCCACGCGTTCCGGGAAGAAAAAATAATACCGGTGGCCCTATTGTGGCGGCGGCGCAGTCAGTGCATGCCCGGTCAGCTTCGCATAAAGTTCGCTGGCTTTTGCAAAGCCTGCCTGGAGTTTTGCCGTGATATCCACCGGGCCGTCCGGGTCGTGGTTGCGCAGCGCATTGAGCATTTCCGCAAGTTCAGGCACGAGCGCGCGCAGCTCCTGATAAGCGGCGCCGGCATCACCCGTGAGCAGCGACGGATTCGCAGCGGCCGCGCCCTGTATTTGCGAAAGTCCGCTTTGAAGCGCTTGCAATTGCGGTGTGTAAAGTTTGCCGAGCTGCCCGGCCGTAAGCTGTGTCGCCGCGATGGAGCGCGCGCTGTCGAGTGCGCGTCCGATGGCGGTGGTTTTGCCGGACTCACCCGGCGCAAACGCGCCGCCCGGCGAGGCAGGGCGCTTGTCCGCGTCCGCGGAATCGGATTGCGATTTATCTTTGGAGCAGGCGGAAAACATGAGGATGCCCGCGATGCACCAACCAACAATGCCGATCCTGACCAATGAACAACGTGAGGTGAAACACATGCGTGTATGACATCTTTTGAGCCGCGACGGTTCAATGATAAACTGATGTTACGATGTTGCGCCGGAATGTGTTTTTTTGTTGCGCCGCGCTCCCCCGCGCCCGTGCAATCGGCGCCACTCAAAATGAGCAGCCAATCCATCGCCGTCGTGGGCGGAGGCATCACGGGACTCGCCGCCGCCCACCACTTCGCCAGCAAAAACCGCCCCGTGAGACTCTTCGAGGCATCGGGGCGGACCGGCGGGTCGATTCGCAGCGAACGCACACCCGAAGGCTGGCTCATCGAAACCGGCCCCAACACCGTGCTCGACAAGACGGACGAGTTCAAACGCTACCTCGGCATCCCCGCCCTCGCCCGCGACCGCCAGCCGCCCGACCCGCTCGCAAAAAACCGCTTCATCGTGCGCAACAGCAGGCTCATGGCGCTGCCCGTCTCGGCGCTTGGCGCGATCACCACAAGAATCGTTTCGTTCAAACTGAAGCGGCGCATCGTCCGCGATTTCTTTTTTTCGCGCCCGCGCAACCGCACCGAAGACCTGCCGCTCTCCGAACTCGCGCGCGAGCACTACGGCGACGAGTTTGTCGATTACGGGCTTAACCCCATGGTCGCCGGCATCTACGCGGGCGATCCGGGAAAACTCTCCGCGCGCCACGCGATGCCGTTCATCTGGGAAGCCGAGCGCACGCACGGCTCCATCGTCCGCGGCCAGCTCGCCCAGGCGCGCGCGCGCCGCAAGGCGGGCATCCCGAAAGCCACCATGCTCTCGTTCAAAAACGGACTCCAGGAATTGCCCGATGCGCTCGCGGCGCAACTGCCCGCCCCGGCAATCGAGACGGGCGCGCGCGTCGAATCGATTTCGCGAATGCCCGCCCGCGATGAGTCCGGGCCGCGCTGGCTTCTGCGCTGGACGCGCGCGCGCGACGGCGTCGCGCAAACGGAAATCTTTTCCAAGGTGCTGCTCACAATCCCCGCGCACGCCCTCGCGCGGCTGCCGGTCGCGCCCGACGCGGACCGCCCGGATGCATTTCACACGCCGCTCTCGCAACTCGCCGGAATCGTGTCGCCGCCGCTCGCGTCGCTTTTTCTTGGATACCGACGCGGACAAATCGCGCATCCGCTCGACGGCTTCGGCGCGCTCGTGCCGGAACTCGAAAAGCTGCCCTTCCTCGGCGTGCTGTTCAGCGGCAGTCTGTTTCCGGGACGCACGCCGCCGGGCCACGTGGCGCTCACCGTCATGATCGGCGGCACGCGCCAGCCGGGACTCGCGAACCTGGGCGAACAACAACTCGTCGACCTCGTCAGCCCGCCGCTCGAAAAATTGCTCGGCATCGACGGCGCGCCTGTTTTCCAAAAACTCACCGCGCACGAGCACGCGATCCCGCAATACAATCTCGGCCACGAACGCCATCTCGCGTTGATCGACGGATTCGAGCGCGCGCACCCCGGCCTGTGCATCGCCGGCAACGTGCGCGACGGCATCGCGGTGCCCGCGTGCATCGCGTCGGGAGTGAACCGCGCGGAGGCGATGTTGTGAGAAAGTGCCGCGCGCGACCGGAATCTTCGGGCACTGGCGCGGACGGCTGACCAACGCCTTCATGGAAAGACTCAACCCGGTCTTCTCGCTCCCCTCTCTTTTGGCAAATACTAACTGATGTTACGCGGTGCGCGGCCAAAGAAACTCCAAAGGCGTGGACGCGTTCTCCGCCACCAAACAAAACCGAAACCCGCGATTGAATGAAGGCAACGCGAAGACCTTTCCTGGGAGCGCGGGCATCTTTGCCCGCGAAACGCCGTGCGCCCGCTTGGTGTCTTTCGAACACGCATCGCGGGCAAAAATGCCCGCGTTCCCAGACGCTGCCAGACGCTCCCAGACGCTGCCGCGTAACATCGGATACTAATTAACTGATGTTACGCGGTGCGTAGGGCCTGACCTTGTGTCAGGCCGCGTTCGCGTGGGAGGCCGCACAGGTAATTCGCGGCCTGACACAAGGTCAGGCCCTACAAAACCCTGCCGGTCGCGTAACATCAGTAATTAAGTAGTATTCGACATAAATCGACTTATGGCGACTTAAGTCGAGGCTCCGACCTCGCGCGCCACCCTCGCGCGCCACCCTCCCGCGCCGACTTCCCGCGCCGCCCTCCCGCGCAATCTCGCCCGCCGACTTCGCGACCTCGCTTGCCGCTCACTCCGGCGTGCGCCCGATGCCGTGCACGCGGAAGCCGATCTTCTTCAGCTTCGCGAGATCGAGGATGTTGCGTCCGTCGAAAAGCAGCGCGGGTTTGGGCATGGCGTCGTGGATTTTTTGGAAATCGAGCGTCTTGAACTCGTCCCACTCGGTGAGAATCGCGACGGCGTGCGCGCCGTTGCAGGCTTCGCAGGCGCTGCCGGCGACGCTCAGGCGCGGATTGGCGGGGGCGTTTTTGCCGAGCACGTCGGAAACGATTTCACTGGCGGGAACCCTGGGGTCGTAAACGACCACGACGCCCTGTTCGGCGAGCAGGTCGCGGCACACGTGGATTGCGGCGGATTCGCGCGTGTCGTTCGTGTCTTTCTTGAACGCGAAACCGAGCACGGCGATGCGCTTGCCGGCCACGGTGTTGAAAAGGCCGCTCACGATGCGCTGGGCGAAGCGCGATTTCTGATAATCGTTCATGCTCACGACGTGCCGCCAATACGAGGCGACTTCGGGCAGGCCGAAACGTTCGCAAAGATACACGAGGTTGAGGATGTCCTTCTGGAAACACGAGCCGCCGAAACCGACGGACGCTTTCAAAAACTTCGGGCCGATGCGCGAATCGCATCCGATGGCGTGCGCGACTTCGTCCACGTCGGCGCCGGTCGCCTCGCAGAGCGCCGAGATCGAGTTGATCGACGAAATGCGCTGCGCGAGGAAGGCGTTGGCAACGAGCTTCGACAGCTCGGACGACCAAAGGTTGGTGGTGATGATGCGTTCGCGCGGCACCCAGCGCGCGTAAATGGCGGCGAGCGTTTGCACGGCGCGCTCTCCTTCCGGCGTGCGCTCGCCGCCGATGAGCACGCGGTCGGGATTGAGCATGTCGCTGACGGCGGTGCCCTCGGCCAGAAACTCAGGGTTCGAGAGCACGGAGAATTTCAGGCCGTTCGTGTTGGCGCCCAGGATCGTCTTGATTGTCTCGGCGGTCTTTACGGGAACGGTGGATTTTTCGACGATGATCTTGGAGCCTTCGGAGACGGCGGCGATGGTGCGCGCAACGGATTCGACGTGGCGCAAATCGGCGGCGCGGCCCGCGCCCATGCCATAGGTTTTGGTGGGCGTGTTGACGGAGACAAAAATGATGTCCGCTTCGCGAATGCCGCCGGTGACGTCGGTCGAGAAAAACAGATTGCGTCCGCGACATTGTTTCACGACCTCATCGAGACCCGGCTCGTAGACTGGAAGCGCGTCGGAATCCCACGCGGCGATGCGAGAGGCGTTCATGTCGACGACGGTCACCTTGATGTCCGGCGCCTTGAGCGCAATCATGGCCATGGTCGGCCCGCCAACGTATCCGGCTCCAATACAGCAGATTTTCATAATGTTATTGTGCCCACGTTGCCAATCCGCCGTGACAAATCCAAGACGGAAATCGCGCCGGCATATCACCAACTGATGTTACGCGACCCGTGGCCTGACACAAGGTCAGGCCCTACGCGCCGCGTAACATCAGTTAATCAGTCGCAAAATAAAAAAGAGGGTTGATTTTGAAAAATAAAATCATATCCTTTCGAACGGTTGCTGGGCATGTGCAGCAACCGTTCGAAAGTTTTCATATTTTATCCACATAACTGATGTTCCGCGATCAGCAGTTTTCGTAGGGCCTGACCTTGTGTCAGGCCGCTCGTAGCGCAGGCTGCCAAGCCTGCTTTACTTGCCGCACGCCGCCGGGGGGGACGTTTTTTTCGAATTGGGCGAGGTTTCGCCTCGTCAGCAGGCTTGGCAGCCTGCGCTACATACGCACTGCGTAACATCAGTTAATCAGTCGCAAAATAAAAAAAGGGAATTGATTTTGAAAAATAAAACCATATCCTTCCGAACGGTTACTGGGCATGTGCAGTAACCGTTCGGAATTTTTCATATTTTGCCCGTATAACTGATGTTATGCAGCCCGTAGAGCCTGACCTTGTGTCAGGCCGCGAATTACCTGTGTGGTTTCCCACGCGGACGCAGCCTGACACGAGGTCAGGTCCTGCAAAACCTATCGGCTGCGTAACATCAGTTACCAATTGCAATTTCCCCGGTTCGCGCCGCGCGCTTGCATTGCACACGGCAAATGGTTGGGATTCACCCGCATGAAAAAACCTCCGCGCCTGATCCTCTCGCTTGTATTCCTGCTGGTGTTGCTGCCGCTGGCGTTTCAGGTATTGGTGGCCGGCGCGGCGATGCTTGCGAGCGTGTTTGGTTTTTTTGCAGGAGGAGCGCTTTTTCTCTATATATGTTTTCGTGTCGGGCGCTCGATGGTGCGAAAATCGTATTCAAAAAACAATGACGACGCAGACGCCTCAGCTCCAAATCGTGCCGAACGATTGGTGGTGTTGCAGCCATCGGCCAGTTTTTCTGTCCGTTATCTTGGCGTCATCGTGGCGTGTGGTTACAC
>JAISGL010000231.1 GCA_031263125.1 Opitutaceae bacterium
GACGTCGCCACCAACGCCACGCCCCAGCCCAAAAATCGCGCCGGGCTTGGAGCTTATCCCTGACTGATATTACGCACGGTGTAATTGCGAAAGGTAGCAATCAAGTGAGCGACCCGGAACAGAAACGAAGGGAGATCGCCGAAGGGCGCAAAAACGGCGAAGCCGTTGCCTAATGCAGCCCAGGGTTGCGACGTAGTCGCTACCCTGGGAAAAAGGGAAAAATTGTCACAACCTCGAAGAGGTTGCCTAGGATTGAGCCGCCGAATCGTGAGTGATTTATGGCAGTGTTATTAGGCAACCCCGTTGGGGTTGTGTGATTATTATCAGATTACCCAAGGCAGGCGACGTTGTCGCCAGCCTTGTCTTTATTAGGCAACGGCTTCGCCGTAGCTACCTTCCGCAATTACACTCCCCTCGGAGTTGCCGTCGATTTACTGCCAGAGGGAACAGATTTATTATCCTTGGGGGGAGGGTGGATAAAAGGCTATGGGTACCATCATCAAACAACTCACCCGCTTGCCGTCCTTGAGCGCTGGTTTATAATTCCATTCTTCAACACATTCCACTGCCGCGTCCGCGAAGCCGCGATGCGTCGCTTCAATCGCCTGGACTTGCGCGGTGCTGCCATCCGGCATGATTATGAAAGCTATCAGGGCGCTTCCGCTTACCTTGGCCCTTCTGAGTTTGCCGGGATACACGGGCGGCGTGAGGGGTAGGATCGGTTGAGGTTTCGTGTCAGCTTTATCAGCCGTAATGTAGTCTCCTTTGATCACCGGGTCGTGTTTGGGAACAGGTGTATAAATTTCCGTGGTAGGCACCGCCTTCGGGATTGTCGTCGATTTGCAACCGGAGAGAACAAAAAGAACCGCGGCAATCAGTGCAAACAAGCTGTGAATAATTTTCATGGGAGTTTTCATAAGAGGGTTGGTGTTCTGGCGCACAAATAATCATAACGGGCGTGAGATTATCAGGCGCGCGTGTCGCGGACAATCGTCCAGATGGATGACTTTGGATAACGGGCGCATCTCAAAAACGGGACAGGGTATGCCGCCAATTCTGGAGTAGAGCGGGCGTCCCGCCCGCTGACGGCGAAGCCGCCGGATCGAGTAGCACGGGCATCTTGCCCGTGGACGGCGCGAAGCGCCGCCCCCCATGCCAGCCCCGGAACGCGGGCAAGATGCCCGCGCTACTTCCGGAACACGCGCGAGACGCCCGTGCCACAGCGTCTTGCTTGTCCAGTTTTTGAGATGCGCCCTCGCGCGGCGCGTGTCGCGGAAAAACGTGGCCATCCGCCGCATTCCCGCGCACAAAAATCCCCGGTGAATCCGATTATGATTGTTCGCAAGCTCGCCGGCGTTTTCCGGCCACGCCGCAATGCGTGGCTGGCGGCGTTTGGCGCGCTGTTGCTGTGGACGCAGACGGACGCGACCGCGAATCCGTCGCTGTTGAAACTGCCCATGTTCGACGGCGAAGTGAGCGGCGATTTCGCAATGCCCGGAATCGGCGTCGAATGTCACTGGCGCATGACGGCCGGGTCGCCGCGTGACGAGCCGGGCATCCGGCGCGGGCGGCTCGAAGTGGATGGCATGGGCGCGCATATCGTAGCGCGCGCGACACTCGATCTGGCAAGCGGCGTGACGCGTTGGGAAATCGAAGATGCCACCGCCGATCTCGCGGAGGTTTTTCCCGCGCTCGCGCCGCTGCATCTGCCGGACTTTGCACACCTGGGCGTGACCGGCTCCGTGTCGGCGGGGGGCGGCGGCCAGCTCACGCCCTTGGGCGATTTTTCCGGCGCGGTGATACTCACCATCACCGATGCCGCCGTGCGCGATTTTTTCGGCGGCTGGGCTGCCGAGGGGATTAATCTCCGCGTCGAGTTTCCCGCGCTCCCCGCGCTCGAAACCAAGCCCGCCCAGCGGCTCACGCTGAGTGGATTCACGCACGAAGCCGCCGGCGTGGAGATTCGCGATGCGGAAACGGACATCGGTTGCGGAAACGACGGCCGTATCCATTTTTCAAATACAAAATTATCCGCCTGCGGCGGCGTCATCTTCATGGAGCCGTTTTCGCTGAATCCGTCCGCGCTGGATGTCTCGACGCGCGTGCGCGTGGAGGGCATCGACTCGGAAAGCCTCGCGGCGTTTTTGCCCGGAAGCATCGCCGAGGCACACGGGCGTTTTTCCGGCGAACTTTCGCTGGGCTGGTCACCCGCGACAGGCGTTGTCCCCGGCATCGGAAA
The DNA here is from genome assembly GCA_031263125.1 of Opitutaceae bacterium. Classification (GTDB taxonomy): domain Bacteria; phylum Verrucomicrobiota; class Verrucomicrobiia; order Opitutales; family Opitutaceae; genus Ereboglobus. Next base: position 2,240 of record JAISGL010000231.1, read on the forward strand.
ACTCGAACTCATCAAGGCCCCCGGCGCCGCAATCCGGCTGGCCAGGACGCCCGGTTTTTTCACCTCCGACATGACTCCGCGCCTGTATTTTCTGCCCAAGCCGCTGGGCTTCCTGCGCCGCATTTTCTCGCTGGAAAACCCCGCCTACGACACATTGAAAAAAATCGAGGAAAGCGAAATGTCCATCGACGTCGACGCCATCACGATCAACTTCACGCCCGATGGCGACGAGGCGGGCCGCTCGGCAACGATCGTGATCGCCGCGCGTCCCGCCGACCGGAAGAGCGCCGTGAAAAACCTCCGCATCAACGTCAACGTCACCGGCCCCATCACGAAAGTGTTGGAAATGGGAACGACCGACCGCGTGCAAATCGGTTTCTGAGCGAACCGGTTTTTGAGCGAACCGGTTTCCGCACGGCGCGCTTCCGCCATGCCATCCGTCCGCCCATGCGCCGGCCAGTCCGCCCGTTCGCGCAAACAGACCGCTGGCATGAAACCGGGTTTGCAAATGCGCGCCATTGTTTCATGGTCGCCTGCGTCTTTTTCAACATGCGCCGTCTCCTTATCCTTCCAATCCTGGTTCTGCCGCTTCTCTCCGGCTGCCTGCACGTCACGATGGACGTGAACGCCAACGTCAACGTAAACGTGAAGCTCGACAAGGCGCTCACCGATTTTTTTGGTGATCTCGACAAAAAATCCGCAACGATGGCCGCGCCGTCGCCCGAGGCCGAATAACCGCAACCACCAGCACGCACCCGAAACATGAAAACATTCCTCCGCACCCTGCTCGCCACACTCGCGCTTTTCGCCGCCGCGCCCGTCGCGCTCCAGGCGCAAAATCTCCCGTCCATCCAGGCCAGCATGGGAAAACGCCTGCCGGAAATCGACAAACTGAAGGAATCCGGCGCGCTCGGTGAAAACAATCAGGGCTACCTCGAAGTCCGCGAAAACAAGGGCAACGCCGCCGCCGTCGCCGCCGCTGAAAACGCGGATCGCAAGGCCGTTTACGAAGCCATCGCCGCAAAACAAAAAGTCCCCGCGGAGGAAGTCGGCAAGGCCCGCGCCCGCCAGATCGCCCAGCAAAGCAAGGGCGGCGTCTGGGTGCAGGACGCAAAAGGCAGCTGGGCCAAAAAATGATTTGGCGCTGATGTCACGCGGCGCGCAGCGCCTGACCTTGCGTCTGGCCGCGCACGCGTGGGAAGTCGCACAGGTAATTCACGGCCTGACACAAGGTCAGGCCCTACGAAATCCCGCCATCCGCGTAACATCAGTTATGAATATATTGGTGCTTCGAAGCGAACTTTCACGCGTTAAACAATACAAGCAGGGGAAACCGCAGTGCCTGCGGGCGTTCTGTTGAGTGCCGAAGGCACGCCGCGTCCTTTTGTCGGATCAGTTGCTCTCACTGCCCGCTCATCGGATTTTTGTAGCGGTCGTACGCCTCGATGATTTTCAACACCAGCGGATGCCGCACGATGTCCGCGCCGCTGAAATAGTGGAAATCGATTCCGTCAATCCCGCCGAGGATTCGCTCCACCTCGACAAGGCCGGACGTCTTTACGCGCGGCAAATCAATCTGCGTCACGTCGCCCGTCACGATCATGCGCGAGTTTTCGCCGAGACGCGTCAGGAACATCATCATCTGCTCCGGCGTCGTGTTCTGCGCCTCGTCGAGCACGACAAACGCATTGCCGAGCGTGCGCCCGCGCATGTAGGCCAGCGGCGCGATTTCGATCACGCCTTTTTCCGTGAGGCTCGCCACGTCCGCGTCGTCCATCATGTCGTGCAGTGCGTCGTAAAGCGGGCGCAGATACGGCAGGATTTTTTCACGCAAATCACCCGGCAAAAAGCCAAGCGCCTCGCCCGCCTCCACCGCCGGACGCGCCATGATGATCCGCTCCACTTTGTTTTTCAAAAGCGCCGACACCGCCATCGCCATCGCGAGATACGTCTTGCCCGTTCCCGCGGGTCCGATGCCGAACACCACCGGATTTTGCTGGATCGATTGCAGATATAATTTTTGCCCGAGCGTTTTCGGCACGATGGTTTTTCTGTTGGTCGAAATCACAAGCGGCTCCTTGAAGAGCGCGCGCAGTTGCCCGATCTCGCCCTTTGCAATCGTGTCGACAAAGCGGTGAAAATCCGGCGTGCGAATCACAAGCCCCTGCGTGCGGGCTTCGTTCAAAAAACCGAACAACGACTCCGCACGCGCCACCGCCTCCGCCGTGCCCTCGATCTTGAGCCAGTCCTCGCGCGAGATGAGCGTGACCTCCAGCTTTTGCTCGGCGTGGGTGAGATTTTCCTCACGTCCTCCGAAGAGTTGGTGAAGATGACGGGCGGAGGGAAAATGCAGCGTTTGGGAAGGCACGGTTTCCAACAACTCACGCAAAATTTCCCCGGTTCGCGAGGTTTTTGTGGCGGGGGTTGCCAGGCGATAGAGTTGTGGCAGGGGTTGCCAGGCGATAGGGAAGTGAGGGGATGGCGCGGGTGGCGCCACCACATGGCGCTCTGTGCTGCCTTGCGCAATTGTTCTGTTTGAAAGAACGCATCGGTTTCAAGGACGACTGCCCGCTGGACGACTGCCCGCTGCTGAGCGCGAGGGACATCGTGGAACTGCCGGCGTGCCGGCGTATCACATCCCGCGCAAGCCGCGCACCGAGGAAGGGGCGCCCGGTGCCCGGCGCCCGGCGCGCCCGCCACCGTGCGAGAAAAAAGGACATCGGGCGGCGTAAACGGTCATCAAATTTAACAAAATAGAAGTAGAACGAATTCCACCCGGTTTCCACGGGGGTGTAATTGCGAAAGGTAGCAATCAAGTGAGGGATTCGAAGCAGAAGCGAAGAGAGAACGCCGAAGGGCGTAAAAAACGGCGAAGCCGTTTCCTAATATAGACAGGGTTGCGACGCAGTCGCTACCCTGGGAAAAGGGAAAAAGATTGTCACAACCTCGAAGAGGTTGCCTGGGATTGAACCGCTGAAGCGCGGGTGATTTATGGCAATGTCATTAGGCAACCCCGTTGGGGTTGTGTGGTTATTATCGGATTACCCAAGGCAGGCGACGTTGTCGCCAGCCTTGGGCTTCACTAGGCAACGGCTTCGCCGTAGCTACCTTTCGCAATTACACCCACTGAGAGACCACTGGGAGACTATGGCTTGAATAAGTTTCGCATCCGCCCTTAATTGCAGTGACGGCATTGTGCCGGAATTTTTCATTAAAAAAACACCCTCTTCATACTCATGCAAAAGATCACGACGGTTTCTGAAATGCAGGCGCTCGCCGGGAGCCTGCGCGCCCAGGGCAAAACGATCGGCCTCGTGCCCACGATGGGCGCGTTGCACGACGGGCACCTGAGCCTGATCAAACTCGCCGCGCAAAAGGCCGACGTGGTGGTTGTTTCCGTGTTCGTGAATCCCGCGCAATTCGGCCCGAGCGAGGATTTCAACAAATATCCGCGCGACTTGGAGCGCGACGCCGGCTTGTGCGAAAAAACAGGCGCGCACATCCTCTTCGCGCCCACAAACGAGGAAATGTATCCAAAGAGCTACTCGACTTACGTGACCGAGGAGCGCGTGGCGAAACCGCTCGAAGGCGCGTCGCGCCCGACGCACTTCCGCGGCGTCACGACGGTCATTGCAAAATTGTTCAATGTAACGCGTCCGACGTTTGCCGTCTTCGGGCAGAAGGACGCGCAACAGGCGGCAGTCATCATGAAGATGACCGCCGATATGAATTTTCAGGTCGGGATCGTCGTGGCGCCGACGGTGCGCGAGGAGGGCGGGCTGGCGATGAGTTCGCGCAACCGCTATCTCACCAACACGCAACGCGCGGAGTCGCTCGCGATCAGCGGCGCGCTTGCGCACGCGAAGGGCATGGTGGCGAACGGCGAACGCCGCGTGGACCGCCTCGTGGCCGAGGTCACGCATCTGCTCGGCGAGAAGCGCCGCATCCGGATAATTTATGTGTCGATTGTCGATTCCCGCACGATGGAGCCGGCGCGCGAAGTCATCCCCGGCGAGTCGCTGATGGTGATCGCCGTGTGGGTCGATGAGGTGAGGTTGATCGACAATATGATTTTTTAATTGATGTTACGCAACCGGCGGATTTTGGGATGCAAATGCAAAGGGCGCAGATGCGTTCTTCCACCATCCTCCATCAAACAAACCCGAAACCCGCGATGAGTGAATGCCGCGCGAAGTCCGTCCCTGGGAGCGCGGGCATCCCTGCCCGCGAAACGCCATGCGCCCGCTTGGTGTTTTTCAAACACGAATCGCGGGCAAAGATGCCCGCGCTCCCAGGATAGGCCAACTGCGTAATATCAGTTTGTGATTTCAGTGCGCGCTCAGGGTGAGAGGAGTGTGATGAAACGAGACGCAACGATTATGTCTGCCACGCAATGGAGGGGCGGCGCGGCGCGCTGTTCGCGGGCGGGATGCCCGCGCTACGCTGGAATTGGCGGAATGGCTTGTTCCGTTTTTGAAATGCTTTTCAGAATAAAATGCGCGGCAGATTGGCTTTGATTATTCGCGTGTATTCGCGTCCATTCGCGGCCCATACATTTCCGCCACGTCATCTTTTTCTCATTTCATGAAAGTCACCGGTCTTGCCATCGTTCCGCCTCCGTCCGCCGCCGGGCTGCCGAAGGTCACTCCCGAGCTTCTCGCGTCGGTTCTCGCGCGCTACTCGCGCAGCAATGACGGTCTCGCGAATATTTTGTCCAAGGTCGACCTCACCAATCCCGACGCGTCGATTGATCGCATTTTGAAATTTGTCGATTACGGGCACGCCTCCATCGGCGGGCTTACGGGCGGGCTGGCGGTTGCGCTCGATGATATTTCGATGTGGCTCGCGTATAAAATTTTCGAACTCGCGCAAATGGCCGACGGCCAGGAATCGAGCACGCGCTACATCACGATGACGCCGGCGAGCCTGCCGGCTCCGGCGGAGCTTGGCATTCCCAACGATCTCGCGGCGCGCTGGCAGGGTGTGATGGGGCGCGCGTTTGCCGCCTACAACGCCGAATACGCGCGCCTCGACGCACTCGCGCTCGCGAAGCCGGAACGGGTGCGCGTGCCCGCGGGCGCGAGGGAGGCGGTCGTCATCCGGCTGCGCAAAAATTACGCGCTGGATCGCGCCCGGTATTTCATTCCGTTTGCCACGCGCACGAATCTCGCGCTCGTGCAGAGCGCGCGCATGTGGGCGCAGCTGGTGAAACAACTCGACTCGCTTCCGCATCCCGAGGCGCGCGCGGCGGCAGAATTGTTGCGCGGTGAATTGATGAAGCAATCGCCGCGTCTCATGCGTCACGGCAATGCCGACGCGGCGTGCCGGGCGCAGGCGGCGTTCGATCTGGAGACGGGTTGCGCGCTCGGCCTGGAGCGGCTTTCGACGGCGCAACTTCCGGACGAGACGTGGGTGCGCGTGGATTGCGCCACGGCGCCGTTTTTGCCGGAGCGGCAGTCGATTGCCGATGCGCTGCGGCATCGCGCGAATCGTTACGGCCAGCAGGGCAGTGCGACGCGACGCATGCGCGTGACGTTTGCGTTCAACAATATCGCGATCGCGGAGCTTCGCGATTTGAACCGCCACCGCACGGGCAATCGTTACACGCCGTTGATTCAGGCGGGGTTTTATCTGCCGGCGGAAATCGACCGCGCGCCGCACGCGCCGTTGCTCGCGGAGCAGGCGGCGCTCACGCGCGAGTTGATGCAGCGGAAATCGCCCGCGTATGTGTACAGTCTGCTGCTTGGCGCGCAGACGCCGTTCGAGCACGGCACGCATGCGGACAAGTTTATATATGAGGCCGAATTGCGCACGGGCATGGGCGCGCATTTCCGTTACGCGGAACATTTGAGCGCGGCGTTGCGCGAGTTTTTCAAACAAGCGCCCGGGGCGGAGCAGTGGGTTGTCGAAGGAACGGCGGAGCCGGAGTGAGCGTGGGAATGAGCATGGGAATGAGCGTGGGAATGAGCGTGGGAATGAGAGTGGGGATGAGAGTGGGGATGAGCATGGGAATGGGGGTGGGAATGAGAGTGGAGCGCGGATAGTCCTGTGCGGTTTGTGAATCGGGTAAATCGGGTGAATGATGTGAATAGCGTGAACAGTGGAATGGCGTGAACAGTGGAATGGCGTGAATAGTGGAATGGCGTGAGTGGTGGAGAATGGCGTGGGTGGCGTGAGTGGTGGAATGGCGGAGTGGCGGAAGGAATGACGGAGTGGCGGAATGGCGGAATGGCGGCACAGGCAGCAAGGATTGTCCGTGCCGCTTTTATATCGGGAACGGCGACAGTTTGAGCGGGCGCACGGCGAGGCCGAGCAGTTCCCGCTCGTTGTCGTCGCCGGCGATGCGGTTTATATGGACGACGAAGCAGGTTTTGCATTGGTGCACGACCAGCCATTCGCCATCGGGACGCGCGCTCACGGCGATGGGTTCCATGCCTCCGTGGCAATCGGACATCCTGTCACCCGGCTTGTCGTCGAGATGGATGCTCCAGAGGCACAACGGGCAGTGGTTGCGATGCCGCGTGCCCGGCGCGTCCGGGGAAAATTCTCCTCCGCAATGGTGGCATTTCAGCCACGCGGTGGAAGACGGATGACATGTGTATGGTTTTGATCGATGACGGTGAGACTTGTCAGTATTGTCAGTAAAATGGGACATAGGTGTGTGAAACACCCCGGCGACAACAAATTGCGGCAGCAACAAACCGGA
>JAISGL010000239.1 GCA_031263125.1 Opitutaceae bacterium
CCGGCTTATATCTGGCAAGCCTCCGGCTTGCCCCGGCGCTACCGCTAAAAAGCAAGGAATATTACCAACTGATATATTCAATAGAACGTATGCGAAAAAACATGCGTTATGGGATACTACGTGTGTATGCGCGGGGAGTTTACATTCGCGGTCATTTCGTCTAGGAGCGTGTGACGATGAAACTCATTGCATTCAACGGCAGTCCGCGAAAGGGCTGGAACACGCACACATTGCTTGAAAATGTATTGGACGGCGCGAAATCAAAAGGCGCCGAAGTCGAGCTGATACATCTCTACAAGCTCGACTACAAAGGCTGCCGGAGTTGTTTCGCCTGCAAGCGCAAGGGCGTGACGGTCGAACAATGCGTGATCAAGGACGGCTTGCTGCCCGTGCTCAAAAGCGTGCGCGAGTGCGATGCGGTTGTGCTTGGATCGCCGATTTATCTTGGCTGTGTCACCGGCGAAATGCGTTCGTTTATGGAGCGGTTGTTGTTTCCGTATGTATCATACGATAAAAAGCCGCCGACGTTTCCGCGAAAAATAAAAAGTGCGATCATCTACACGATGAATATCAATGAAGCCGAGTTGCCTGCGTATGGCTATCGGAGTTTCATGGAAGCCAACGAGAGTTATTTGGCGAGAGTGTTTGGCAATGCGGAGTCGATGCTCGTGACCGGGACGCGACAATTTAGGGATTATGACAAATACGCGGCATCGCGTTTCGACGGCGAGGCGCGCAAACGGCGGCACGATACAGTATTCAAGGAAGATTGCGCAAAGGCGTTTGATCTCGGAGCGCGGCTGGTTGCGGAATAGGCAAAGGCAGTTAAAGTTTCCGGGGAACTGGTGTTACGCGGATGGCAGGATTTTGCAGCAGAGCCTGCCCTTGTGCCAGGCCGCGCGCTGCGTAAATGCGTAAGGAGCGCATCTCAAAAACCGGACGGGCAAAGCCGCCAATTCCGGGTGGCACGGGCTTCCAGCCCGCGCTTCCAAACGCACTCCCCCACCCCACCCCGCACGCACCCTCCCAGACCGAACCAGCCCAAACCGAACCGTCCGCCTCATTTCCCAAGCCAAAATAACCAAAATCCCCCCAAACCCGGTGTTTAAGGAATTGAACATCCGCCCCGTTGCCTGTTCGCTCAAACATCATTCCGATTCCCCAACACCAGCACTAATACCGATACCAGCACCAACACCGTCACCAGCACCAACACCGTCACCAATACCGATACCAACACCGAGACCGACACCGACACCCAAGCCCGACATTTTTTAACTTCAATCTCACTCCCATGACCCAAAACCAACCCGAATCCACGGCGCCAACGCCTCCATCCACATCCTCACCTCCATCCACATCCTCACCTGCATCCGCATCCTCGCCCGCGCCCTCGCCATCATCCGCGCCCGCGCCATCGCTCTCGCCATCGCCCGCGCCCGCGCCCGCGCTCGCATCCGCACCCGCACCCGCGCCCTCGCCCGCCAGCCCCGGCATCTTCACCGGCCCCGGCGGCAAAAGCCTCGCGATCACCTTCCTTCTCGTGAGCACGCTCTTCCTCCTGTGGGGCTTCTGCAACGGCATGATCGACGTGATGGACAAACACTTTCAGGACAAACTCCACCTCACGCGCTCGAACTCCGCGTGGGTGCAATTCGCCCACTACCTCGGTTACTTCATCATCTCGATTCCCGCCGGCTGGCTCGCCCGCAAACTCGGTTACAAAGGCGGCATCGTCACCGGCCTCATGATCGTTGTCCTGGGCGGCATCTGGTTCGTGCCCGCCACCTATATCAACACCTTCCCCGCGTTTCTCTTTGGCGTGTGCCTCATCGCGATGGGCCTCACCTTCCTCGAAACCGTCGCCAACCCCTACACCACCGTCCTCGGCCCGCGCAAATACGCCGCCTCGCGCATCAACCTCGCGCAAAGCGCCAACGGACTCGGCTGGATATTCGGCCCCATCGTCGGCGCCATGTTTTTCTACAACGCCAAAACCGGCGGCGCCGCCGCGCCCGCCGCCGCCGAACCCGCCGGCTTCAGCATCTCCAACGTGCTCTCGACCATCGGCGCGTGGTTCTCCGGCACGGTCTCCCCCGACCAGGAAACGCTCTTCATCCCCTACCTCGGCATCGCGCTCGTGGTGGTCGTCCTCGCCGTGGTTTTCCTCTTCGCAAAAATCCCCAACATCAAGGCCGACGACGATTATTCCGGCGCCGCCGGCGAATCCGCGAAATTCAAATTTGAAAAAAGCGGCATCAAAGGACTCATCATCGGCATGGCCATCGGCATCGTCGGCGCGATCTCCATCATGGCCTTCGCGGGCGACTTCGCGCGCGCAAAGGAAGCGGGCGCCACCGGCATGGCCGGCGTTTTTTTCGCCGCCCTCGGCAACCTCTTTGAAACAGGCGAATTCATCGGCGTGGTGAGCACCTTCATGGGCGCCGGATTCCTCTGCTTCATCATCGGCCAGTATAAAAAACTCCCGCACGTCGCCGGCGGCGTCATCAGCCAGTTCCTCTACGTCGCGGCGCAGGCGGGCATTTTTAGCTTTTTCATCAACTACATGGTGTCGGACACGCCGCCGGTGCCGGAAGGCTTCCGCTCGGTCCTGCAACCCTTCTTTAACTTCGTCGCATGGCTCTCGCACGGCTCCGCCCAGGGATTCCACCAGCAAGCCGACGGACTCTTTTTCCTGACCGACGCCGGCGCGTCGCTCCTCCTGAGCTTCGGCTTCCTGCTCTTCCTGCTGGGCCGCGTGATAGGCGCGGTGCTCACCGGCTTCATGGCGCCCCACAAAGTCTTCGGCGTCTACGCGGCGATCAACACCATGCTCATGGTCGTCATCTTTGCGAAACTCGGCTGGCTGTCGGTCATCGCCGTGTTCCTGAGCTTTTTCTTCATGTCGATCATGTTCCCGACGATCTTCTCGCTCGGCATCCACGGACTCGGAGAGAAAGGCAAAACCGCCTCGTCGTTCATCGTCATGGCGATCCTGGGTGGCGCGATCATGCCGAAACTCATGGGCTGGTTCAGCGACCACTACGGCCGCGTCGAAGGCTACTA
>JAISGL010000256.1 GCA_031263125.1 Opitutaceae bacterium
TCTGTGCCGCGCCGCTGCGGCGCGCTCCGTGCCCTCTGTGACAAAACAGACCCCTCAAAAACCTTTCGCATATCCTGCCGCCGTCATCCTCCTTTGGTTGCGGCTATGCCGCGCTGGGCTGGTACCGTGGGTTGCGTCGCGTTGCTCCTCACCCACGGTTATGGCAGGCAACTTCGCTTCGCTCGTGAACATGTTGAACCGCTTCGCGGCTCTCCCGCATCGTTTACTCGCATCACTCTTTCGCATCACTCGCATCACTCTTCCGCATCCCTTGCCACGACTCCCACCGCATTCGTTCGCACCCTGGCATTTGGCATTTGGAGTTTGGGATTTTTTTTGGGGGGTGTTTTGGGATTTGTTTCTTTTGCCCCCCGATGCGCTTTGAGAAATCATTGAGAAGCCCCTATTGTCGTTCCGCCTGTTTTGTTTTATTCTTTGCGGCGTTCCCGCCTTTGGCGTCGAATGACGCAGGAGCACCTCCATGCTCCAGTCGCCTTTTTCACACCGGAGAAAACCATGCAAGATTAGAATGTTCGTATCATGAAAAGAAACCCACCCTCAAACAGGGCGCCCTTTCGCGGCGTCATCCTGCCCACGCTGCTTGCGCTGGCTGTCTTTGCCATCGTCGTTGACGGCGGCCCCGGTCCGGCATCCACGCTCCGGGCGGACGACAGCGCCGCCTTGGAAACCGACCACGCGTTCCTCGACATCGAAAACTGGGGCGGCACCAACTGGCAGGCCGCCGGCTGGCCCGCGATTCAGATAAAAAAAGTCCGGCTGGAACGCTCCATCGTCCAGCTCGGCTTCGACTCCGTGTCACCCTACGTCATCGGCGACAGCCCCAATTTTCTGCTGCGGGCGCAATTGGACGGACGGTTCGTCTTTCTCACAAATTCCCGTGAGGTCGCCGCGGGCAAACCCGGCGCGGTCTTGATGCAAAAAAAGGGCCGCATCTTCGAAGGGATGCTCCCGCGCGGCGGCGTGCTCACGGATGCCGCCGTCGATTATGGGAAGGAAACCATCCACTACACCAGGGGCAACCTGAACCCCGGCAATGTCAACAACCCCCGCTTCACCTCCATCCGCTTCATCCCGGCGCGGAGCGGCGCCGGCGTCGGTGACAACGGTGGCGCTGACAGCGACGGTGGTGATGGCAACGATAACGGTAACGCTGGCGCCGGCGCTGGCGCTGGCGCTGGCGTCGCAGCCGTCGACGGCTGGGAAGGATTTTCCCTGGGCATCCCCGCGTATTACGGCGGGGCAAACTGGACAGTCGCCACATGGCACGGCGCGCAGGGAAAAACCGTCGGCAAGGGCGCCGTCGTCAGGATCGGTTATGACGAGCTTTCGATTTATCGCGGCGCCGGGCAGGCGGCGGCGGGACAGAATTTTCTTTGCCGCCTCGTGTTCAAAACCGGCGGCACCGTGTTTCTCACCAACAGCGCCGACGTCGCGCGGCGCAAAGGGGACGTCGTCATCATGGAGCGGAAGGACGGCTGCTTCGAGGCCACCGTCGCCGGGCTGGGCGAGTTGAAGGAGGTGGCGGTCGATTTCGGCGAATCCACGCTGGCCTATGGCCGCGGCACGTGGAGCCTCAACGCAAAAAACAAGGCCGACGTGCGTTTCAACAGCCTGAAAATTTCTCCCGGCACGGAAGCGCGGCCCGAGAAATCCGCGCAGCCCGCGTCCATCGCTCCCGCGTCTGCCGCCGCCGTTCCGCAAGCCGCCGGACAGGCGGGGAGCCTGAACACCAAGGCCGAATATTCCACGCCGGCCTACTACGGCGGAGCCAACTGGCAGGTGGCTGTTTTTACCGGCGCGCGCGGTCTCAAGCTCGAAAAAGGCGCGGCCCTGCGGCTGCATTTCGACGACGCGTCATGCTTCAACAGGGATGCAAATGTCAGCTTCCTCCTGCGCGTGGTTTTCGAGAATGGAAAAACCGTTTACGCCTCGAACTCCGAAAAAATCACCGCCGCCGCGCCGGATGGAAAAACCGCCCGGTTTGCCCTGGACAAGGCGGCCCGCTGCTTCGAGGGCGCCCTTGCCGGGCTGGATGGCGGGGGCGGCGTCGTCAGGGAAATAGCGGTGGATTTCGGCGAAAGCACGAGCCATCTCCCGGTGCCGCTCAATGAAGGCAACAGCAACAACCCGCGCTTCTCAAAACTGACCGTCCTGGAAGCGGCGCGGAAATGAAAAAGTGTTCTTTATTCTCCCATCATTGGGATGGCTGCGTTTGCGAAAAATGCGGCAAAAAGCGTGATAGAAGGCATGCGTGGAATGGCTGCCGTTGCGGGAAATGCGGCAAATGGCGTGATGAAGGGCATGAGTGGAAATACTACGGTGAAAACTGCTCTAGGAGAGATGACCATTATCCGGATTTTTGCGAGATTTTCCCCATGGCGATATATAAATGTTGGCGTTGCGGACTGGAAAAATCAGAAGTAATGTCAAGTAGAATTGAATATTATTAATGAACCCACTGAAACCAACACTCCCGCGTCTGCCCTTCCCGCGCCTGCCCGCGTTCCTCCTCCCCATGCTCGCCACCGCGTTCGCCGCATCCGTCACGTTCGTCGCGCCCGCCGCCGCCGGATCGGAGAGCATTTCCCTGCGCCGCTCGCCATCCCCGGAAACAGCCGCCGCGCCGCCGGCGGCGCATGCGCCCGCACCCGTGCCCACGCCCGCACTCGCACCCACGCCCGCGCTCGCGCTCGCGCCGGCATCGGCCTGCGCGGACGCCGGGGAAATCGCAACGCACCACGGGCTGCGTTCCGTGAAAGTGGAGGGCCGCAAAATAATAATCACGCGCGGGACGGACACCACGCCGGTCGATTATAAAATAAAGGGCGTGTGTTATTCCAACGACCTCGACGGACTTTCGTTTTATGAAAACTTTGAACGCGACCTGATGTTGCTGAAGGCGATCCACGCAAACTCCATAAGGACGTTCAGGCCCCTCGCCGCGTATAAAGAAGGGACGGAGACCGTCGAGCTGGATTATGAAAAAACCAGACACATGCTGGACAGGCTGGCCGAGGCGGGAATATCCGTCACCGTCGGTTTCGACTCCGCCCGCGACATCGTCGGCGGCGTCCGCGACGAGGCCACGGGGCGGACGTTTCGCGAGGCGTTTTACATGGATTATATAAACGTATTCGCCACGCATCCCGCCGTGCTCGCATGGGCCTTTGGCAATGAATACAATTATAAATACACGGAGTGGTTTGACGGCGACAAAAACAAATGGCTCGCCATCCTCGCCGGCGCGGTGAAAAACGCCCGCACGGCCAGCCCGCGCCCCGCCGCCGTCGTCCACGGGGAACTGCCGGGCGAGACGGAGCTGCGCGAATACCAGGCCATCCCCGGTCTCGATCTGGTCATGCTTAATATATATCGCGGCCCCGCGTTCGGCGGATTATACAAGGACTGGGCGGCGCGCACGCAGGCCGCGCCCATGCCCGCCGTGCTCGCCGAGTTTGGCCGCAGCTCGATGGACGGAAAAGGCAACGACACCGGCGCGCTCCAGGCGGAATGGATCGGAAAAATGTGGGCCGAAATCGAATCCCATTTCGACGGCACGGGCGCCGGCGGCTACCTGTTTTCCCTGAAAGACGAGGCGTGGAAAGGCGACTCCGACTCCGGCCCGAACATCGGCGTCGAGAGCCACCTGGGTATCTTCACCGAAGACGGACGCCCCAAGGAGGCCGCGCGCGTGCTCATGCAATTATGGAACTGATGTTACGCAACCGGCAGGGTTTTGTAGGGCCTGACCTTGTGTCAGGCCGCGAATTACCTGTGTGGCCTCCCACGCGAACGCGGCCTGATGCAAGGTCAGGCCCTACGTGCCGCGTAACATCAATTATGGAAACCAAAAACAACGCATGAAAACCCGTGGATCAAAAAAAGTGCGCCGCTTCCTGACGACGCTGGCGGCGCCGTTGCTGGCGGCGCTGGTGGTGGCGGGCGCCATCGCGATACTCGCCCTGTTGCGCCACTACCGGACGCACGACATCGCGGAAAGGCGGCGCCAGTCGGAGCTGCGCGACGCCACCGTCGCGGCCCGCGCCAAACTCGCCGCCGACGCGATGGGAATGCTGTTTTCCGACATGCAAACCGCGCTGGCCGGCACGCTCAACGCCGTCCCCCGCGAGGGCACGCTCTCCTTTCTGGAACGCTGGCGCGAGGTCAACCCGCTCGTCTCCACCGCCCTGCCGGTGAACGCGCGCGGAACGCCGGGGCCGGGAAACCACTGGCCCGCCGAAATGATACGTGAATACCAAGAGGCGTCGCGCGCCCCGGACGGATTATTGTATGAAAAAAACATCCCGCCGGCGCTCAGGGACTGGCTTGCAAAAACGCCCTGGCACCCCGGCGCCATCGCGGAGAAACCGCTGCCGCCCGCCGCCCCGGACGCCGCCCCCGCCTCCGCCCCCGCATGGAAACCGCTTCGCGAAAAACTGCGCGCCGCCGCCGCGCGCGACCCTTATTATATACGGGGCGCCCCCGATGCCGGCGCAACCCCCGCCGCCATCGCCGCCGGCAGCATCGGCAATCTGCCGTCGGGCGATGATTATACAAAGGTGGAGCCGTGGTCCGAGCGCCGGCGGCGGCTCGGCATCCCCTTCGCCGAGCGCGCCGGCTGGGACGCCGTGCCGGGCGGTCTTTTCGCATGGCGCATGAGCGACGACGACATGGTGCTGGTCGCCAGCGTGGATTTGCAAGAACTCGCCGCCATGCTCGCCGGCGCGCTCCCATCGCGGACGGAAGATGCCGGAGATTGCGCCTTGCTCACGGACGCCGACGGCAACGCGCCCGCCACGGCCACGGCGACAACAAACACGGCGGCGACAATAAACACGGCGGCGGCGGCACGGGATGATATTATACGCGATTTCCCGGTTCATCCCGACCTGCTTCCCGGCTGGGCGATCCGCGCCATCCGAAAGCCAGCCGGCGCGGACATATTCCCCAGGGAAACCATATATGATGGCGCCGCCGCCACGGTGATTCTCGCCGCCGGGCTGGCCCTCCTGCTCCTTCTCGTTTTCCAAAGACGGATGCGCGAAAATGAAAAAACCGCCCTCGTCGCGGACTACGCGTCCCACGAAATAAGAACCCAGGTGCAAACAATACTGGGCTTCGCTGAAAATAATATAACTGATGTTACGCAGCCAGTAGGGCCTGACCTTGCGTCAGGCCGCGCACGCGTGGGAGGCCATACTGGTAACTCGCGGCCTGACACAAGGTCAGGCCCTACAAAAAACTGCCAGCTGCGTAACATCAGTAATATAATCCACGGCGCGGCCCGCCGGCTCACGGAGACGACCACCCTCATCCTGAACTTTTCCCCGAAGCTGATTCGCGGCGGGAAAATACACACCGGAAACGTCAACCTGTGCCAGGCAGCGGCGGAGTTGCTGGAGGAGTTCGGACCTTGGTTGCAGGAGGAGGTGCACATGGAGTTGACGTCGAGCCTCCCGGCGGCGCCTGTTCGCGCCATAACCAATGACATCGCGTTTTCGATCATCCTGCAAAACCTTCTATACAATGCCGGACTGCACGCGGCGGTGGGCGGGCGGGTGAAGGTATCGCTGGCGGAAAATCCGGCGGCGGGCATGATAGAGCTGAGTGTGCGCGATTATGGTCCCGGAGTCCCGCGTGGGGAACTCAAGCGCATCTTCGACCCCCGGCGACGGCGCGACAGGCAGGAGCACGGCCACGGCATCGGCCTGCCATTTTCCCGGTCGCTCGCCCGCGCCACCGGCGGAGACCTGGTCTGCGAAATCCCCGCCGATGGCGCGGGCGGAAGCGTTTTTATTCTCTCGATGCCAAAAGCGCCGCAAGAAAACAATTGAACACCACCCTCGTTTTATAATAACACTGATACCTTATCAGGAGATAAATATGAAAAACATACTCGTTGCTGAAGATAATCTAAACCTCGGTCTGATCTGGGAAAACTGGCTTGGCGAGCTGGGCCACGCCGTGACGCGCACCACGAACAAGGCGTCCGCGCTGGCTGCGTTTCAGCCGAACTTTTACGCCTTGGCGGTGCTTGATATACGGATGCCCTCCGTGCAAGGAGGGAGGAGCATAAACATCACGGCGGGCCTGGAGGCCGCCTTGGAAATGCGGCAGCGCGACCCTTTCATTCCCGTGCTGTTTCTCACGGCAAGCGACGACGAGGACATCGAGGCGGACGCGCT
>JAISGL010000269.1 GCA_031263125.1 Opitutaceae bacterium
GATTAAAGTGGTACGCGAGCTGGGTTCAGAACGTCGTGAGACAGTTCGGTCCTCTATCCGCTGTGGGCGTTTGTGATTTGAGGGGTTCATTCTCTAGTACGAGAGGACCGAGAATGACGCACCTCTGGTGTTCCGGTTGTCACGTCAGTGGCAGCGCCGGGTAGCTATGTGCGGAAGGGATAAGCGCTGAAAGCATCTAAGCGCCAAGCCCATCCCAAGATAAGATCACAATCTGTAGCAATACAGTGCAAGGTCCGGGCAGACCACCCGGTTGATAGGGCAGAAATGTAAGCGTGGTAACACGTTCAGTTTACTGCTACTAATGACCTTGCTGGGTTTATGCACACTCCTGTTCTCAGGCGTTTATATTACCTTCTTTCATAAAAAATATTTTGAAGCAGCGCGTTTTATGTGCGAAAGCACCTTGCTCTAAATAATGCGAAAGCGAAAGGCACGCTGTTTCCTGAACTTTGACATTTTTTCTCCATGAGCGTGAAAGCGCGGGTTGGAGAATCCGGTTTTCTGGTGACCAGATGCCAGGGGTCCCACCCGTTCCCATCTCGAACACGGCAGTTAAGCCCTGAGCAGCCAATGGTAGTGGAGCGACAGGCTCTGCGAGAGTAGGTCGTTGCCAGATTTATGGCCCGGTTGTTGCGAAAGCAGCAACCGGGCCTTTCTTTTATCACTTCGGTTCCCGCCCTTCCGCGCCGCCCACACCCGGCGTGCCCGGATCGACCAGCACGTAAAAGTCCGACGTTATCCGGATCGGCACGCTTAACGGAAATCCCGGCGGCATCCGCCCTGCCGCCAGACCGCGATACACCGCCGCCCAGTCGGGCGCGCCCGCGCCCGCCGCCGTTCCCACGCCCGCGCCTGTGGCCGCGCCCGTGCCCGCCGCGCCCGCGCGCGGTTTCGCCAGTTCCCCGAAATACGGTTTTGCCAGTGTCTCCGGCGTCAGCACTAGAGCGCGCACTTGCTGCCAGTTCGCCACGTAGGTGAAATCCTCCATCGTCGCCGGCTGCATCCACACGCGCTGCCCGCTGTACCACGCCGCGCCCGCCGGCACGTCGGCCATCCACGCAAGCGGCGTCGCGCGTCCTTCCGAGAGTTTTTGCCCGATTCCCTCAAACAACGCCGGCAGGTAGGGCGGGTAATTGTAAGCGTGCGCGCTGCGCGGCGCCGCCAGGTCGCGCGCCAGCGGCAGCGCCTGCGCCGCGAGCAATGCCACCGCCGCCAGCGCCGCGCGCGGAGCCAGCGTCTCGTTGCTTTCGATCAGCACGAAAAAAAATCCCGCGCCAAAAATCATGATGATTGGCGACAGGCAGAGCCACGCATCGCGTTCCCCTTCGCCTGGGTCAAAAACAGCCTGGCTCAGCGCGTACACCACGATCACGCCGGCCGCCGTCCAGCGCAGCCGGTTCACGCTGTGATCGCGAAAACGATACGCGAAGCCCGCCACAAAAAACGCCGTCAGGAAAAGACCGCCGCCGGCCCATGCGCGTTCGCCGGCGCCGCGCCGCACCGCCGTCAGCACCTTGTTGCCGAGTTTGTTGACGTCGGGCTTCGGCGCGTCCGTCGAAAAGGTCGCGCGCCGCGCCGCCGGCTCCGCCGTGGGATCGCCCGCCTTGAGCGCGATGCCTTGCGAGGCGAACGCGAGCGGGTTGCCCGTGAGGAGCGTGTTGCGCGTCAGCCACGGCGCCGCCACCGCCGCGAACCCGACCGCCAGCAGCACAAGCGAGCTGGCGCGGCGCCAGCTCGGCGCGCGGAAGCAGATGGCAAGGATCGCCGAGGACAGTATGAGTATCGCGGCGTAGTCGCACAAAAACAGAAGCCCGGCCACGACGCCCCCGGCCAGCGAAATGCCGATGCGCATGCGGTGCCTCACCAGCCACGGCGCCTCGGAATTCTCGTAGTCGAAATGCGTGTACGCGCGCGCCGTCAGTTGAAACACGGCGAGCCACAGGACCATCGACAGCATCGCGCCGTTCACCGCCATCACCGCCGTCCACACGGGCGATGAGAGCAGGAGCGCGCATGGCGCCACCGTGCCGGCGCGGACGCCAAACAGCCGCCGCGCCAGAAAAAACGTCTGCGCCGTCGCGCACCACAGCAGCGCGATGTTCACGACGAGCAGCACGTAGTCGGCCCGTGCGCCGTGCGCCGGAACCAGCGTCAGCGCCAGCCCGAGCAGCGCGGAATACAGCGGCGGCTGGTGCAATTCCGGCAGCGGTTTTGTCACGTTGACGAAATGCCCGCCGGCCCGCTTTTTCTCGGCCCACGCGAACGACTGCGGGTAGTTCACCGGCGTCGTGAAACCCTCGCCCGCCGCGAACTGGCGTGCCACGACCGCCTGAGCAAACGTCGCCTCGGTCAGCGGCCCGCGAAACTGTTTGTAACTGACAACGCAGGAGAGCAGCAACGCGCCCAGCGCGAGCGCCACGAGACGCACGCGGCGCGCGCCGTCACCCTCGTCGAACCAATGCACCCATTCCTGAATTGAACGGTGTTCGGACATGGCGCGTCATTTGTCCAGCACGTCGAGGTCAGGCCACTGGAGCAGCTTGCGGTGCAG
>JAISGL010000299.1 GCA_031263125.1 Opitutaceae bacterium
ACGGCTGGCTGCAAGAGTGCCCCGAGGCCATGACGAAAATCTCGTGGGACAACCCCATCCTCATCAGCCCCCGCCTCGCCAAGGAACTCGGCATCGCCCCGGCATCCTCCGCCATCCAGGTCGCCCGCGCCGGCGAAGCCGAATTCGACATCGGCAAGGAAACCGCCCGCGTCGCCGAAATCACGCTCAACGGCCGCACCCTTCGCGGCCCCGTGCACATCCAGCCCGGCCTCGCCAATTACACCGTCATTCTCACGCTCGGCTACGGACGCACATTCCACGGACGCGTCGCGCACAACACCGGCTTCAACGCCTACGCCCTCCGCACCTCCGGTGCGCCCCACATCGCCACCGGCGCGACCATCAAAATCACCGGCGAACGTCACAAACTCGCCAACACGCAGGAACACTGGTCGATGGAAGGCCGCGACCTCGTCCGCGAAGCCAACCTCGGCGAATACAAAAAAAATCCCGCCTACGTCACCGCCATCGGCATGGAGTCGCACACGCCGCCGGTCTACGGCGAAGGCAATTCGCCGTCCGACGACGCCGGACTCACCCCCGCCGCCCGCGCCGCCATCAACGCCCGCCGCGCCCGCGAACTCCCCCGCGGCGGCTCGCTCTACAACACGCCCGCCTTCACCGGCGAACACCAATGGGGCATGGTCGTCGACCTCAACACCTGCACCGGCTGCGCCGCGTGCGTGATCGCCTGCCAGGCCGAGAACAACATCCCCATCGTCGGCAAAGACCAGGTTCTCCGCGGACGCGAAATGCACTGGATACGCCTCGACCGCTACTATTCCGACGGCAAGGCCGACCCCTCCGCGTTCGGCTCCGGCGACGGCAACCGCGAACTCCCCGAGGACCCGCAAGTCTCGCTCCAACCCGTCGCCTGCGCGCAATGCGAAACCGCGCCCTGCGAAACCGTCTGCCCCGTCAACGCGACGGTTCACGACGACGAGGGCCTCAACGCCATGGCCTACAACCGTTGCATCGGCACGCGTTACTGCGCCAACAACTGCCCGTACAAAGTCCGCCGTTTTAATTTCTTCGACTGGAACAAACGCCGGCTCGACAGCCTCTACCTCGGCCCCCTCGGCCCGGGCGGCATGCCCGAGCTTGTCAGGATGGCGAAAAACCCCGATGTCAGCGTCCGCATGCGCGGCGTCATGGAAAAATGCACCTACTGCGTGCAACGCATCCAGCAGGCGAAAATCAAACAGAAAGCCGCCGCCCGCGACACCGGCGACGTCAAAGTCCCCGACGGCACAATCAAAGTCGCCTGCCAGCAAGCCTGCCCTGCCGGCGCGATTGTTTTCGGTGACATCTCCGACGCCGGCAGTGCCGTCTCGAAAGCCCGCGCGCTCGAACAAAACTACAGTCTCCTCGGCTACTTGAACATCCGCCCGCGCACCACCTATCTCGGACGCCTCCGCAACCCGAACCCCCAAATGCCCGACTACGCCGCGCTCCCCTTCAGCCGCCAGGAATACAACAACAAAAACCATCCCGCACACCACGACCACTCCTGAAAAAACCAGGCCGCCCGGCCTGATCAGACCGCTCTGTCAGATCAGCCAGATCGGCCAGATCAGCCCGATCAGCCAGAACAGCCCGCTCCCACCTCCAGCCTTTTCAAAAAAAAATGTCCGCCGACTCCACAACCGCCACTTACGACGACGCGCCGCCCTTGCGCGATTCGGCGCGCGCCCACGCCGCGCACGCGCACACTGGCGCGCATCCCGCCAGCCCCCACCCGCGCCCCGCCATCCTCGACGAAGTCAACCCGGCTCCTCTCCCGCGCGCGACACTCATCGCGCACGGATGCTCCTTCAACTGGATCACCGAAAAAATCTGCGGCATCATCGAAGGCAAAACCCCCACGTGGTGGTGGGTGAGCTTCCTCGTCGCCGCGTTCGTCGCGTCGTGGACGGTCATGGGCCTCATCTACCTCGTCTCGACCGGCGTCGGCGTGTGGGGCCACGCGAACCCCGTCAACTGGGCGTGGGACATCGTGAACTTCGTTTTCTGGATCGGCATCGGCCACGCCGGCACGCTCATCTCCGCGATCCTGTGCCTGCTCCGCCAGAAATGGCGCACCTCGATCAACCGCGCCGCCGAGGCCATGACGATTTTCGCCGTCGTCTGCGCCGCCATCTTCCCCGCGTTCCACGTCGGACGCGTCTGGTTCGCCTGGTTCCTCTTCCCGGTTCCCAACTCGAACGACATCTGGCAAAACTTCCGCTCCCCGCTCGAATGGGACGTGTTTGCCGTCTCCACCTACGGCACCGTCTCCGTGCTCTTCTGGTATGTCGGCCTCGTGCCCGACCTCGCCATCCTCCGCGACCGCTTCTTCAACGCCGGCAAAAAAATTCGCTCCTGGCTCTACGGCCTCTTCGCGATGGGCTGGCGCGGCAGCAACCGCCACTGGAGCAACTACGAAATGGCCTACGTCATCCTCGCCGGCGTCTCGACCCCGCTCGTGCTCTCGGTGCACACCATCGTTTCGTTCGACTTCGCCGTGTCGCTCCTCCCCGGCTGGCACACCACGATCTTCCCCCCGTATTTTGTCGCCGGCGCCATCTTCTCCGGCTTCGGCATGGTGCTCACGCTCATGCTCCCGCTGCGCGCCCTCTTCAAACTCGAAGACCTCATCACGCAGTATCACATCGACTGCATGTGCAAAATCACCCTGGCGACCGGCACCATCGTCGGCTACGCCTACGCGATGGAGTTCTTCATCGCCTGGTACGGCGCGAACCCCTACGAAGGTTTCGCCTTCATCAACCGCGCGTTCGGCCCCTACGCCTGGGCCTACTGGATCATGATTTCGTGCAACGTCATCACGCCGCAACTTTTCTGGTTCAAAAAAATCCGCCGCAACACCGCGCTCGTCTGGATGCTCTCGATCTTCGTCAACGTCGGCATGTGGTTCGAGCGCTTCGTCATCATTGTCACCTCGCTCGCCCGCGATTTCCTCCCGTCGAGCTGGGGTTATTACTCACCGTCCGTCGTGGAAATCTTCACCTTCTTCGGCACGTTCGGCGTCTTCAGCGTGCTGTTCCTCCTCTTCATCCGCTTCCTCCCCATCATGCCGATGGCCGAGCTAAAAGCGGTGGCCTCCCAGGCCGGCACCCACGCGAAACATTAGCCCATCTGTCCGATCCGTCCGCTCAGTCCGCTCAGTCCTATCCGCCCGATCAGTCCGATCATCAATCACAATCCACTCAAAATTTTCACCATGTCAGCACAACCGCACGCCCTCATCGCCACCTTCGACAAAACGCCTGACCTCATGCGCGCGGCGGCACTCGTCCGCGATGCCGGCTACAAAAACTGGGACTGCATCACGCCGTTTCCCGTGCACGGCCTCGACACCGCGATGGGCGTGGAACGCTCGCGCGTCCCGCGCATTTCGCTTGCCGGCGGCATCACCGGCTTCTGCGCCGGCATGGCGATGATCTGGTTTTTGAACGGCCACGACTACAAACTCATCGTCGGCGGCAAACCCTTCTTCAGCCCGCTCTTCGCGTTTCCCGTTTCCTACGAACTCACGATACTCTTCACCGCCTTTGCCACGATCATCGGCATGTTCGTCCTGAACAAACTCCCGATGCACTACCACCCCGTGCTCAAGTATGATCAAATCCACCGCGGCCTCGACGACCGCTTCTTCATCGTAATCGAAAACCGCGACCCAAAATTCGACCCCGCCGCCACCCGCGCCCTCCTCGCCACCGCCGGCGGCGCCCACATCACCGAACTGGAAGAATGAAGTAATTTTCGATTTTCGATTCTCGATTTTCGATTCCCAAACCACCCAAACCACTCAAACCACTCAAACCATCTACCGCATAATTCCCACCCACCGAAAACCTCCCGAAAATCCCTTTGGCGCGGTAGCGCCCAATCGAAAATCGAGAATCGAAAATCCAAAATCCCTTGGCGCGGTAGCGCCCAATCGAAAATCGAGAATCCAAAATCGAAAATTCCTTGGCGCGGCAGCGCCCAATCCAAAATCAAGAATCCAAAATCCAAAATCCCTACATGCGCTACGCATACATAACTCTCGCCATCCTCTGCATCGTGCTCATCTCCCTGCTCGGCACGCGCGGCTCCACGTTCAACAAACCGCCGCGCCAGGTCTTCCCCGACGACATCTTCCCGCAGATGACCCGCCAGGCCAGATACCTGCCGCAATCCGCGAGCCTCTTCTTCGCCGACGGACGCGCCGACCGCCCCGTCCCCGAAGGCGCGATCGCGCGCGACACCATCATCAACGACGACCTCCTCGCCACCGGCAAGCTCACCAACGGCGATTTCCTCCGTGGCTTCCCCGACGCCATCACCATCGACGCCCGCCTCCTCGCCCGCGGACAGGATCGCTTCAACATCTACTGCCAGCCCTGCCACGGCGCGCTCGGTGACGGCAACGGCATCACGAAACACTACGGCATGGGCGCCACGTCCAGCTACCACGACGACCGCCTCCGCCAGATGCCCGAAGGCGAACTCTTCAACACCATCACGCACGGCAAAAACACCATGCTCTCCTACGCCGACAAACTCACACCGCAAGACCGCTGGGCCGTCGTCGCCTACCTGCGCGCCCTCCAGCGCGCCGCGCAAGGCAGCATCAACGACGTCCCCGCCGCCCGCAAAACCGACCCCGGCCTGCAATGAAACCAACGCAACCAACACCCGCCGGCAGCGCAGGCATCCTGCCCACCTCGACGCCACAAAGCGCCGCCGCCGCCGCCGTCACTCCCGCCGTTGCTGCTGCCGCCCCCGCCGTTGCCACTCCCATCGCCACCGCCCCCGCCGTCGCCGCTCCCACCGCCGCTGCCGCCCCCGCCGTCGCCGCTGCCGCCGCCGCTGCCGCCGCCGCCCCCGTCGTCACTCCCGCCGCCCCCGCCGCCCCCGCCGCGCCACTCGACCCCGCCGCGTCTTCCCCCTACGCCGCCTCCGCCATGCGCGCGTTCGGCATCGGCATCGCCGGACTCGCCATCACCGCCACCGGCCTCTTCGTCCCGGGTGACGCCCACGGTTTCGCGCTCTCATATCTCACCGGCCTCGGCTTCTGGATTGCCATCAGCATTGGCATGCTCCTCTGGATTCTCATCCACCACATCCTCGACGCCTCGTGGTCCGTCACCCTCCGCCGCCTCTTTGAAAACTGGCTCCCCAATTTCAAATGGCTCGCGCTCCTCTTCCTCCCGCTCGTCATCGTCTCGTGGATCAAACCCGCCGCCATCTGGCCCTGGATGGACCTCTCCACGCCGCTCCACGACGGACACGGCACCGTCGGCTCCGACATCCTCTATCAGAAAAAATCCGCCTTCCTGAATCGCGCATGGTTCACCGCCGCCTGCGTCCTCTTCTTCGCGCTCTGGATATGGCTCTCCTCGCGCGTCCGCAAAGCCTCCTTCGCGCAGGACAGCGACGGCGACCCCCGCTGGACATCCTCCAACCGCGTCACCGCCGCCTTCGGCATCCCGCTCATGGCGCTCTCGCTCACCTTCGCCGCCATCTACTGGTTCAAAAGCCTCGAATACCACTGGTTCTCCACCATGTATGGCGTGTGGTTTTTCGCCGACTGCGCCCGCGGCGCCCTCTCCATCGGCGCCCTCATGATGCTCTGGCTGCACCGGCACGGTGAATACAAAGGCATCCTCAACAAAAACCACCTCCACTCCATCGGCCAACTCATGCTGGCCTTCACCGTCTTCTGGGCCTACATCGCCTTCTCCCAATACTTCCTCATCTGGAACGCCAACGTCCCCGAGGAAACCTTCTGGTACAACCTCCGCGAACTCAACGCCGACGGCTCCGTGAACCAATGGTGGTGGGTCGGCCTCCTGCTCCTCTTCGGCTACTTCCTCGCGCCCTTCCTCCTCCTCCTCTCCTACAAAAACAAAATCGTCCACACGCGCCTGAAATGCATCTCGATCTGGCTGCTCGCGCTCATGCTCACCGACCTCTGCTACAATATCCTCCCCGCGCTCAAGGACGGGCATAACGACCCGCGCTCCTTCATCTCGACCAACCTCGTCTGGGTTCTCAGCACCGTCGCCGGCGTCGGCGGCATCTGCGTCTGGACCTTCCTCCGCAACCTCCCCGCGCAAAAATTAATCCCGATCCGCGACCCCCGCATCACCGAATGCCTCACGCACCATGAGTAACACAGTGACCGCCTTGAAAAACAACTTCGCGTTCAATCTCGCCGTGATTGTCGCGACCTTCGCGATTTTTGCGCTCCTGCTCCTCATCGCGAACCAGCCAACCCCGCTCCCCATCGCCTCGACAAGCGAAACCACCGCCGAAGAACGCGCCGCCACGCTCGCCGAACTCCGCGCCAAAGAAACCGCCGCCGCCACCACCTACGCCTGGATCGACCGCCAAAACGGCATCGTCCGCCTCCCCCTCCCCCGCGCCATCGAACTGACAATCCAAGACCTAAATCCCTGACCCACCCACTCCACCCACTCCGTCCACTCCCACCTTCAGCCCTTCAGCCTTTCAGTCCTTCAGCCCTTTCCACCAGCCCTTCTCTCATGTCCACCCAACTCTCACCACCGCCCCCCGCCGCCCTCCCCCCCGAATTTGAAAAAATCGACGCCTCCGCGCGCGCGCCGCTCACGCTCTTCCTCGTGTCGGCGGTGCTCTGGCTTCTTGCGGGAACAACCCTCGCGCTCATCTCCGCCTTCAAACTCCACGACCCGCAGTTCCTCGGCGACTGCGAATGGCTCACCTTCGGACGCGTCCGCGCCGCGCACCTCAACGCCGTCATCCACGGCTGGTCCACCAACGCCGCCTTCGCCGTCGCCCTCTGGCTCATGGCGCGCCTCTCGCGCTCCATGCTCCGCCACGGCGGCATCCTCCTCCTCGCCGGCGCGCTTTGGAACATCGGTGTCACCATCGGCGTCGCCGGCATCCTCAAAGGCGACTCCACCTCCGTCGCATGGCTCGAAATCCCCCCCTACGCCACGCCGCTCCTCCTCATCGCCAGCGTGCTCATCGGCGCCTGGGCCATCATCACCCTCCGCCTCGGCAAATCAAAACACATCCACGTTTCGCAATGGTACCTCCTCGCCGCGCTCTTCTGGTTCCCGTGGCTCTGCTCGGTTGCGCAACTGATGCTCATCCTCGAACCCGCGCGCGGCACCGTGCAAGCCCTCGTCAACTGGTGGTTCGCGCACAACCTCATCGGCCTCTGGTTCACCCCCGTCGCGCTCGGCGCAATCTATTACTTCCTCCCGAAAGTCCTCGGCAAACCCATCCACAGCCGCCACCTCGCCCTCCTCGGTTTCTGGACGCTCGCCATTTTCCAAGGCTGGGCGGGAGTCCGCCACCTCACCGGCGGCCCCGTCCCCGCGTGGGCCATCACCGCCGGCATCGCCGCCAGCTTCATGATGATCGTGCCCGTTGCCGTCACCGCCATCAATTGCCACCTGACGATGACCGGCTCTTTCTCCGCGCTCAAACACAGCCCCACGCTCCGCTTCATCGTTTTTGGCGCGGTGAACTACACGCTCGCCGGCCTCATCGACCCGCTCATGGCCGCGCGTGCCGTCAGCCGGACGCTCCACTTCACGCACTTCACCATCGCGCACGCGCACCACGGCATGTATGCCTTCTTCACGATGGTCATGTTTGGCGGCATCTACTACATCCTGCCGCGCATCCTCCTCCGCGAATGGCCCAACGCCACGCTCATCCGCGTGCACTTCTGGGCCTGCGCCGCCGGCGGCCTGCTCTGCGTCGCCAGCCTCTCCATCGGCGGCATCGTCCAGGGCCTCATGATGAACGCCACCAACCCCGACGGACTGGTCACCTACAAATTTATGGAAGTTATTCAAGCGCTCATCCCGTATCTCTTCTCGCGCAGCGTCGCCGGCATCCTCATCACCGTCGGACACCTCGCGTTCGCCGTGAACCTCTTCTGGATGCTCGCGAAAAAACGCGCCCCGCAAAACACCGCCCCCACCCTGTTCAGCAACCCCGAAGAAATGGAGCCAGCCATCAAATGAACCGCGTGCCACTCCTCCTCCTCGGCATCTTCCTCACGCTCGCGTTCTCGTGGACCGGCATCGTGCTGACCAACCAGCTCAGCTACGGAAACCTCGCGCCCGTCTACGACGAAAACGAAGACAAGACCTTCCCGCTCACCCCCACCGGCCTCGCCATGCAAGGCAGGCAAGTCTACGAAGACCTCGGCTGCATCCACTGCCACACGCAGCAAGTGCGCCGCCCCGGATTCGGCGTGGACGACAAACGCGGCTGGGGCGAACGCCAGAGTGTCGCCCGCGACTACATCCGCGAAGGCCGCGTCCTCCTCGGCGCCATGCGCACCGGCCCCGACCTCCGCAACGCCGGTGCGCGCTACGTGGGCGAAAGCGGACGCGAATGGCACATCCGCCACCTCTACGACCCGACCATTGTCACGCCGCGCTCAATCATGCCGCCCTTTGCGTTCCTCTTCGAGACGCGCGAAATCATCGGCCAGCCCGCGCCCAACGCCATCCAGTCACTCCTTCCCGACAAATACCA
>JAISGL010000400.1 GCA_031263125.1 Opitutaceae bacterium
TATTGGTTTGTGGGAAAACAGCATCCCGGAGGGATGCCAGAGGCGCGTATTATGTGTTTCTGGCATCCCTCCGGGATGCTGTGCTTTTTATGTTGGGTTCCGGTGGTGTCGGTCGCGTTGCGACCTCAACCACCGGATTATCTCTGGCAAGCCTCCGGCTTGCCCCGGCGCTACCGCTAAAAAGCAAGGAATATTACCAACTGATATATTCAAAAGAACGTATGCGAATTTTCACGCGTTATGGGATACTACACCGGCAGGTTGACCTTTGCGCCGTTGCGCACCGATTTTTCCTCGGCTTCGCAGATTTGCATCGTCACCAGCGCATCGCGCGCCGTGACCGTCTCCGGGCGCACACCGCGCGCCACGCAATCGACGAAATGGCGAATCTCGCCATCGTAGCCGTCGGGGCCGCGCCAGGCGATTTCGCGCGGCTTTTTGCCGGCTTCCGACAGAAGCCATACGCCGCCTTTCGCGAAATCATATTCAATCGTCGCGCGCTCGAAATTGATGACAAACCCCATGCTGAAACCGCCTTGATGCAGCCAGCTTCCCTCGGCGCTCACGAGCGGGCCGCCGGGATATTCATATCGCGCCACAACGTGGTCGATGGAGCCGTTTTCCGAAATCACGCCGGCTGCCGAAACGCCCTTTGGCTTTCCAAAAATATAATTTATGAAATCCACGTCGTGAATGTGCAGATCGTACAACGCGCCGCCCATCGCGGCGCCCGCGTAGGTGTTCGCGGCGCTCCATGCCGGCCTTTGCGACACGCGACGGAAAGACGCCGCCAGCACGCGACCGTATTTTTCGCCCTGCACAACCGCCTTCAAATCGCCCCAGCCCGTCCAGAAACGCATGCACATGGCGGGCATGAGAAACCCCTTCGCCTTCGCGGCCACGGCCAGGATTTTTTTCACTTCGGCGGACGCGCGCGCGAGCGGTTTTTCGCAAAGCACGTGCCTGCCCGCCTTCAACGCCGCGATGACCTGCGCCGGATGCATCGGCGTGGGCGTGCAAATATCAACCACGTCCACGTCGGGATCGGCGAGCAGCGCATCGAGTTCACGGTACGTTTTTAACTTCGGACCGAGATTCAAATCGCCGTCGTTGCTTTTGATATTGCCCGCCACGCCGCGCAGCACGCCGTTTTCCGGCAGACGGAGCGCGTCGCAAACGGCGACAATGCGCGCATTGCGGATTTTTTGATACGCCCGCAAATGCGTGACGCCCATGTATCCGAGGCCGACGACGGCGACATTAATGGAAGCGGTTTTTCTTTTTATACTCATTCTTTTTATGCTCACTTGATGTTACACAACGCGTACGTAGCGCAGGCTGCCAAGCCTGCTGACGAGGCGAAGCCCCGCCCGGTTTGAAAAAAACGAACACCCGGCGGCATGCGGATGGCAAAGCAGGCTTGGCAGCCTGCGCTACGAGAAGCCTGACACAAAGCCAGGCTGCAAAATCCTGCCGTCCGCATAACATCCGTTATGCTCATATAAACTTCCCCAAAAACTCGCGTCCCGCGCGAATATCCGCGACGCGTTGCGCGCCCGCCTCGCGTTCGATTGAAAAATCACCGGTGTATTTTAATTCGCGCAGCGTCGCAAAAAAAGCGTCCCAGTTCACTTCGCCGCCGCCCGCGGGCATTTCCTCGCCCCACGTGCCGGGCGTTTTCGTGCGCCTGGCGTCCTTGATATGAATCTGTTTCAGCCACGGGGCCAGCGTGCGCAGCGCGCCGACCGGATCGCCCTTGTCGTAGAGGAGCATGTTGCCGGGATCGAAGTTTACCCCGATGTTGCCGTTTCCTAATTCGTGCATCAGCTCCGCGAGTTCGGCGGCTGTTTCCTGTCCCGTTTCCAAACCGAGCGCGATTCCCTTTTCGGAAAAAAGAGCGGCGACCGCGTCGAGGCGCGCTTTCATTTTCGGAAAACCCGCGTCCGTTTTGTGTGGCAAAAATCCTGCATGGAATGTCACGAGTTTCAGACCGAGGCGCGATGCAATCGCCGCGCCTTCGCGGAAATTTTCCAGATTTTGTCCCCACGTGGCATCGGGCGCGATGCCGCCGGTGCGCCTGATGGATTCGAGTGTTGTATAATCTTCACCCACGCATCCGAGCATTCCGGAAATGATGATTATATTATTTTTCGCGAACAGGTTTTCGATGCCGCCCCACACGGCGGGATTTTCGCGCAACGGGTCAAGCGCCAGTTGTATATTGTGAATGCCGGTGGCCGCGAGGCGTCCGGCCAATTCGGCCGGATTGGCGGCTTGCAGCGACCAACTGCAAACCGCGAGACGTCCGGGCATGGGTGTGTTGCTGGATGCCATGATTTATTTAGCGTTTGCGGTGTTGCATGCGCGGCGGTTGTGGGATCGCGTCCGCCGTCCGCGGTTGCGGTTGCGATTGTATTTGCGACGGCGTCAGGCCCGCGACCTCCCAGCCCTTGCGATAATCGCGGCGCACGTATTGGTTCGCGGCGGCGAGGTCGAATTTCAAACTGTCGCTGTTCCAGCCGATTGTCCTGCGCGGGAAACGCGCCGCCACGCCGCCGAGCAACACGGCCTCGGTGAGCGGACCGGCGTAATCGAAATCGGTCGTGGTTTTATCATTTCCGCGGCAGGCCTCGACAAATTGTTTCCAGTGGTTCACGCCGCGAACGCGCGGCTTTTGATAATTCTCGAATTGTGCCGCCGGATAGAGTGTCGGCGTCGCGATGTGCGGCAGGAGCATCGCGCCCTTCGTGCCGACAAAGATCGAGCCGCTGGTCGGCAGTGTTTTGCCCTCGATGAGCGCGGTGATTTCCGCGGGCGGGCGCTGGTCGCCGTCATACCATGTCAGGTCCACGGTCCTGCCTTCGGTGAACGGCGTGCCGGCGAATGTATAAACAACTTTTGCGTTGATCGCCCAGTTGTAACTGTTCGGCAGGGGACCTTCGGAGCGCACGGCAACCGGCGAGCCGAGTCCGATTGCCTCAAACACGGGATCAAAAATGTGGCAGGCCATGTCGCCGAGTGTGCCCGTGCCGAAATCGAGGCGTTTGCGCCAGTTGTCGGGATGATAATATTTGTCGCCGATGTAGGGGCGCGCGGCGCACACACCGAGCCACAAATCCCAGTCGAGATTCGCCGGCGCCGGGTCGGTGCGGTCGGGTTTTTCCGACATATCGCCCCAGCTTTTGTAACACCACGAGTGCGCTTCCTTGATTTTGCCGATGGCGCCGTCCTGGATGAGTTGCACGCCCATGCGATAATACACGCTGGAGTGTATTTGTATGCCCATTTGCGTGACAACGCCTGTCTCGCGCGCGATGTCGCGCATCCGGCGTACTTCGTACAATTCATGCGCGAGCGGTTTTTGCCCGAAAATATGTTTTCCCATTTTCATGGCGGTGACGCTGATGGCCGCGTGCATGTGGTCGGGCACGGAGACGTTTGCCGAGTCAATATTATTGCGCTCCCGTTCGAGCAGCACGCGCCAGTCCTTGTAGAATCGCGCCTTGGGGAAAGCCTCACGCGCCTTCGCCGCGAGATTGTCGTCAACATCGCAGATGGCGACGATGTCGACGTTGTCGCAGCCCGCGATTTGTTGCAAATCCGACCATGCCTGCCCCGACGTGCCGAAGCTCGCGTGCCGCAGCGTGCGCACGGGCGCGGGCG
>JAISGL010000407.1 GCA_031263125.1 Opitutaceae bacterium
AGGGGGGGGGCGAAGCGGGCGGCTTCGGCGAGCCGGTTGCCGAGGAGCGAGGCGGGGCAGATGACGAGGGCGGGGGTGCGCGCGGGGGGCGGCTCGGGGGCGTGCGAGGGGGGAGTGGCGGGGGGCTGTGTCGGCTCGGACTGAGCGGACTGATCTGACCGATCGGGCCGAGCAGGCCGAGCGGGCCGAGCGGGCTGGACAGGCTGGGCGGGCGAGGCTGGCTGGCTGGGCTGGGCGCATGTCGCATTTTTGTGGTGCTGGAGGAGGGCGAGGATTTGCATGGTTTTGCCGAGGCCCATGTCGTCGGCGAGGCAGGCGCCGAGGCCGAGTTGCGCGAGGAAGCGCAGCCATGCGACACCGGTGAGTTGGTAGGGGCGGAGCGTGGCTTGGAGGCCGGGGGGTGGGGTCGCGGCGGCGGCGGCGCGCGCGGGATCGCGGAGGGTGGCGAGGGTGCCGGCAAGCCAGTCGCCGGCGTTGAGGTGCGTCCATTCGCGGATGTCGTCGGGAGCGGCGTCGGGGGTGTCGGAGCCGGGGGCGGCGCCGGCGAGGAGGCGGAGGCTTTCGGCGAGGGTGAGGCCGTCGCGGCGGGAGCGGTCGAGTTTTTTCCAGTGTTCGAGGACGTGCTGGAGTTTTTCGCGGTCGATTTCAACCCAGCGGCCTTTGAGCATGACGAGGCCGCTTTCGGCGGCGGCGATGGCCGCCCATTCGGCGGCGGTGAGGGGGGCGCCGTCGAGGGTGACGGAGAGGTTGAAGTCGAGGAGGGCGCCGAGGCCGAGTCCGCCGGGTTTTTTGCCGCCGATGGTGACGGTGACGCGGGGGCGCGCGGTCTGGCCGGCGCGCCACCAGTCGGGGATGCGCACGAGGAGGCCGCTTTCCTCGAGGGCGGGGATGTCGCGGAGGAAGCGGTGGGCGGCGGGGGCGGTCCAGGATTGGGGGTAAAAAATGCGCTGAGTTTCGACGAGTTCGCGGACGAGGGGGCTGCGTTCGGCGGCGCGCTGGACGGGGGCGAGGAGGGAGAGGAGGGAGGCGTGTTGTTGCGCGCCGGCGTATTCCTGGAGGGCGCGTCCGAGGGGGAGATATTGGGGTTTGGCCTGGTCGGTGATGCGGTGGGTGTAGGTGGCGAGAAAGGCGAAGGGGTGTTGCTGGTCGCGTTTGTTTTCGGCGAGGTGGAGGGTGACGCGTCCGACGAGGTGCCATGCGGGGTTTTGCGAGCGGAGCCAGGCGGCGGCGTTGCGGGTGGTTGTTGCGCGGATGCAGGTTTGGGCGTGTGCGTCGAGGGCACGCCAGAGGGCGGCGAGGGCGGCGGGGGAGAGGTATTCGGCGCCGGACATGGGCGGAGCGGCGGTGGCAAGGGCGTCGAGGTCGGCGTCGGGGGGCGGGGGAGCGAGAGGCGCGGGGGCGAAAGGCGCGGGGGCGAGAGGCGTGGGGGCGGGGGTGCCAGGGGTGCCGGGGAGCGGGGGGGCGAGCGAAGCCGGGGGCGTGTCCGGTGTGCCGGGGGTGTTGGCGAGCGTGGTGGTTTCGGGGAGCTGGCAGAGGGCGGTGAAGTAGCGGCGGGCGAGGTCGCGCCAATAGGCGGCGTCGGGCGGGAGCGGGGCGTCGAGGAGCGTGGTGCCGAGGGCAAGGAGGAGGCGCGCGCTTGCGGTGTCATCGTCGTGCGCGGGCGAGCCGGTGTGCGTGGCGGCGGCACGGAGGGCGGCGATGGTTTTTTCCGGGAGGTTGTGAGTGGTTGCGGCTGCGTCGGCATCGAAACGGAGGTGGCCTTGCGGTGTGAGGAAAAATGACACGGGCTGAGCGGTTGATTGTTTGAGAGGAGATGGGAGGGAATTGCATGGATGAAGCGGCGGTGCGGTGCAATAGCAAGCCGAGGGGGAGCCGAGGGGGGGAGGAGAGGGAGAGGGAGAGGGGCGAGGGTGTGTGTGCAGGAGCTTTTGGTTGCTTGGTTCAGTTGGTTCAGTGAGCGACCCGGAGTGGTCTTGGGAAAACCGGAAAAGTAACTGGCGTGCAGGCAAACAAGATCAAAACAGGACAAACAGGGTAAATAAGAATAAATAGGGACAGATTCTAAAAATCAAAAAAATAAAATAGTTGACACTTTTGGACACGCTTGAATTTGATGAAATGTGTGATGTGTAATTTATCATATATCAATAAGTTGTGTGATATTGTTTGAGAGATTGGTATGAGTTGCTTGTGTTACTCGATACGCTCGGCAGGGCAGTGACAGGGCAGAGGGCAGAGTGGCAGGGCAGTGCGGTGGCGGGGCGGGGTATGGGGCATCATTCATCATTCACGTTCACGGGCACGGAAGCCCGTGTTACTCGAATCTGCGGCGCGGGGCGCCGTCTGCATGGGCAGGATGCCCATGCTACTCAAGACGTCTTGTCGCACGCGTTTTGCGTTTTTCAGGGAGGCACAAAAAGCGCACTGGAAGGCGGTGCGCTTGGATTCGGGCGCTTGGATTGCGGGTGAGGTGTTTTTGTAACTGATGTTACGCAGAAACGGTTTTTTGGCAGGGCGGTCTCGCTCTGGCAAGCCGGAGGCTTGCCAGAGCTTAGCCGGTGGTTGACGGAGCGCGGCAGCGCGGAGATGGCATCGCCGCAGGCGATGGCCCGAAGGGCTGGCCATGACCGGGTGCCCGCTTTAGCGGGCGGGCATGGCCACAGCGAGGCTTTGCGAGCGACACCACCGGTTACGAATAAAAAATGAATGCATCCCGGAAGGATGCCAGAAAGCCATATGTCATGCTTCTGGCATCCCTCCGGGATGCGGTTTTTGTCTGCGATCATATCCGGTGGTGTCGCGACTGCGTCGCTTAACCACCGGCTAATTTCTTTCAAGCCTCCGGCTTGAGGAGACCCGGCTTGGACAATTGCTGAAAATAACGGAAAAATCATTTTAACAGAATAAGGATTACCTTGACTGATATTGCGCAGCCGCAGGTTTTGCAGGGCCTGACCTTGTGTCAGGCCGCGCCCGCGTGGGAGACACACAAGGTAATTCGCGGCCTGACGCAAGGTCAGGCCCTACGTGCTGCGTAACATCAGACCTTAATATTTTGCGCCAGCGGGCGAATTGGGCTTTGATTTGTTTCGGGCCGGGCATGCCCGTGCCTTTGCGTTTTTCCATGGCGCGCTTGAGGTCGAAGACGGTTGTCCAGTCATCGGCGAAGGCGGGGTGGATTTTTTGGATTTCGTCACGGGGGATTTTGTTGAGCGGGACGCGGAGGTTTTCCGCCGCGCGCACAACCGCGCCGACGGCGTGGTGCGCTTCGCGAAAGGGAACGCCGCGTTCGACGAGGTAGTCGGCGAGGTCGGTAGCGAGGAGCGCGGGGTCGGCGACGGCGGCGGCGCATTTGTCGCGGTTCATGCGCAGGCCCGTGAACGTGCCCGCGAGGACGTCCGCGCAAATCGCGGCCTGGTCGTGGCTGTCGAAGAGCGGCGGTTTGTCTTCCTGGAGGTCGCGGTTGTAGGTGAGCGGGAGACCTTTCGCGAGCGTGAGGAGGGTGTGGAGGTTGCCCTGGAGGCGGGCGGATTTGCCGCGGAGGAGTTCGCAGGAATCGGGATTTTTTTTCTGCGGCATGAGCGAGGAGCCGGTGCAGAAGGCGTCGGGGAGTTCCACGAATTTGAACTCGGCGCTTGTCCAGAGGATGAGGTCCTCGGCGAT
This sequence comes from Opitutaceae bacterium, assembly GCA_031263125.1. Taxonomy (GTDB): domain Bacteria; phylum Verrucomicrobiota; class Verrucomicrobiia; order Opitutales; family Opitutaceae; genus Ereboglobus. The sequence goes on from JAISGL010000407.1 coordinate 3,664, forward strand.
GCGCGAGAGATGCACGCCGAAGAGCGCGCAGGCGTGCGCGAACTCGATGAAGAGGTCGCGGTCGGCCACGGTGTCCATGCTGTTTTGCGTGACTTGCGGGCGGCCCCTGGCGTCAACGAAGCCGAGATGTTTCGCGGTGAATTCGCGGTCGATGGGGAGCGTGGTGCCGGCGATGGCGCCGGAGCCGAGCGGACACCAGTTGGCGTGCGCGGCGGTTTCGGCGAGGCGGTCGCGGTCGCGCCGGAGCATTTCGAGCCACGCGAAGAGGTGATGCGCGAGGCAGACGGGTTGCGCGCGCTGGAGGTGCGTGTAGCCGGGGATGAGCACGTCGGCGTGCTGTCCGGCGGCGGCGAGGATGGCACGCTGGGCGGCGGCGATGCGCGCGGAGAGGTCGGCGCAGGCGTGTTTGAGGTAGAGGCGCATGTCGGTCGCGACCTGGTCGTTGCGGCTGCGCGCGGTGTGGAGTTTGGCGGCGGCGGGGACGCGGCGGGTGAGCGCCTGCTCGATGTTCATGTGGACGTCCTCGAGTGTCACGTCCCACGTGAATGTGCCGGCGTTGATTTCGGCGAGGATGGCGTCGAGTCCGGCGTGGATGGCGTCGCGTTCTTTCGCGGTGATGATGCCGGTGTGCGCGAGCATGGCGGAGTGGGCCTTGCTGCCGGCGATGTCGAAGGGCGCGAGGCGGCGGTCAAACGAAACGGATTCGCTGAACGCGAGCATGAGTTCGGCGGGGCCGGCGGAGAAGCGTCCGCCCCAGGTGATTTGGGCGGGACGGGAAGGGCGGGCGGATTTGGCTGGTTTCGGCATGATGTTGGCGGATGGCAGATGGCGGATGGCGGATGGCGGATTGAAAATTTCTCTACGAGGTTTGGCGAGTGGTTTGACAATCCCAAAATCCAAAATCCCAAATAAATCTCAAATCCCAAATGAATCTCAAATTGGTAGAGCAGGCAGGATTAATGGGTTGAAAACTTTGACAGCGCGCACATGCAAACAAACCGCCGCCACCGCAATCAATCCAAATAAAAACCGGCCCGCGACGTATTACATTATCTGACTGATATTACGCGTTACGCGACGCGCGGGGCCTGCCCTTGCGTCGGGGAGGGGGGCTGCACTGGTAATTGATGTTACGCAGCCGGCAGATTTTGCAGGGCCTGACCTTGTGTCAGGCCGCGAATTACCAGTGTGGCCTCCCACGCGTGCGCGGCCTGACACAAGGCCAGGCCCTGCGCGTTGCGTAACATCAGGTATTCAGTCGCTCCGGGACATGCTTTCATTACTTCCATCACTCCCGTTTGCGTCCGGTTGTGAATGAACTTGATAAGCGAAACGTTTGGTGGTGCTCTCCGGACATGCTTTCGACTTTCAAACAAATGGCGCATGCGTTTGGCGATGTCGTGTTTCCGCCGGTTTGCGTGCACTGCGGCGGGATTGTCGAGCGTGGGAAAAAACCGGATGCATTTCGTTATGTGTGCGCGAGGTGCGAGGCACGCATCGAGTTCGTCGCGGAGCCGTGCTGCACGACGTGCGGACATCCGTTTTACGGGGAATCGGCAGGCGAGCGCGTGTGCGAACATTGCGAGAGTCTGGCACCGGTTTTCAACGAGGGGCGCACGGCGGTTTTGTTCAAGGGCGCGGCGCGGTCGCTGGTTCACGCGTTGAAATATCACAACGCGTGCCATGCGCTCCGCGATATCGAGACGGTTTTCAAACGGTCCCCGCGCGTGCTGGAACTCGCCCGCGGCGCGGTGCTCGTGCCGGTGCCGCTGCATCCGAGGAAGGAGCGCGAGCGCGGTTACAACCAAGGGCGCCTGGTGGCGGAGTGCGTTGCGCGGGCGGCGGGCGGCAGGGCGGCGGGCGTGCGGATCGAAATGCTTTTGCGGCGCGTGTCGGACACGGTTTCGCAGACCTTGCTGGATCGCGCGACGCGCCGGGCGAACCTGAAAAACGCCTTTTCCCCGGCGTCGGGCGCGCGCATGAACGCCGGCCTCAAATACGTGATCGTCGATGATGTTTTCACCACCGGGTCCACTCTCAACAGTTGCGCCGCCGCGTTGCGGCGCGCGGGTTGCGTGAATATTGATGTGATCACATTTGGCCACGGATGAATCCCGTGCCTGCAATTTCCCGCGCGATTCCCCGGAGGCACACGTGCGACTGGGAACGCCCGTTTTATCCCTTCCACCTCCCATTCCAATTTCCCAATCGTCAATCGGGAAATTGGCGTTTCCAGCTTCGGCTTTGGCGACAAATAATATAATGTAATATAATATAATATAGTATAATATAATATAGTATAATATAATATAATTTATTTATATACAATGAATTACATATTTTATTTTGGTTCTTCCACGTGCTGTGTAACACCAGTGAATAATGGCCGAAGCTGGTCCCAAATGATACTACGCTGCCGATTGTGATAAGGGGAATGAAGGAGCGGGGGGGACG
>JAISGL010000419.1 GCA_031263125.1 Opitutaceae bacterium
CGAGGAATCCACCGAGACGATGATCCTGCGCCTCTCAAAAACGAAGAACAACGAGGAGTTCCTGAAACTCATTGCGCGATAAGGCGCGATTAAACCAAGGTGGCGCAGACAATCCTGTCTGTGCAGCATTCGAAAATATTCCGGGATAAATCCAACATCGTTTAAACAGTGTCTTTTTTAACCGCATCCGCGAGTCTGCGAGTGGCCTGATATGAACACGAAAGAATGTTAATAAAAACTGCTGAATCTTCTTATTTTCTGATATTACGCGCCGCGTAATATTAGTTATTTTGAACAGATTGATTTATTCGCGTCCAATTCGTGTTCATGTCAGGCCACTCGCAGATTCGCAGATGCGGTTTTTCCACTAATTAATCAGCATTGGGGATAAATCATGAAAAAGAGTATCATCGAAAAATTGGTTGCCGGATTTCTTCTGCTTGTGGGCTTATGCAGCCTTTTCATATATGAACTCAATCGCAAAGAATCAGAGGAGCATGTTGCCAGCGTGAAATATGAATTTTCGCTGTAACGAAACATTGCCCAACATGATGATGCGCATTTGCGGAGTGCCTCTCATCGGGGTTGCGATTTGGGTTATATCAGCCGGCGTTGCGTTTGCTGAAAACACACCCGTTTCACCCACACCCACGCTTGCAGCTGAACCATCCGTCTCCGCGGCGTCCTCACCCTACGACACCGTCCTCGTCCCCAGGGTCAAAACGTCTATCTACATCGGCAGTGTCGCGCTTACCATGACGCCCCTCAAACGCGGCGCCGATCAGGTTTACGCCGCCGACTACAAGGCCACCGTCGTGCCGTTTTTCATGTTCAACGAAAGCGGACAATTACGCATTACATTCACCGACGGGCAACTCGCGCGTCTCGCGACCGGCGAACGCGTCGAATTTTCCGGCGACGGCAAAAACAAAGGCGGCTCGCCGCGTCCCATTACCGGCCACGCCACCGCCGACACACCCGGTGCGAAAACCGGCAAAATCAAGGTCCGCGTATTCGTGACGAAAAAAACCGCGCTCGTATTTGATACAACCTACGCCTTTGAGGAACCCGCTGCCGCAACGCCGCCTGAAAAAATAACACCGCCCGCAAAATAAACCGGCGGATTAACAACCAGGGTTCCCCGCTATTTTGAGTGGCGGATTCCAATTTGCGTACAAGTCGGGACTGAAGAGAAAAGCAAAATGGCTTTTTGTAACGCAAACGTCCACCCTGTCCGTTGCTGTCCGTGCGCCTCTTTGCCACGCTACTTTACCGCGATTTACCGCGATTGCTGCTTTTGTCCGCGTGGGTTTTCTGCAAAGTAACGCCTCTTTCACCATGCCCGTAAACATTCCAGATGGCCTTCCCGCCGCGACGATTCTCGCGGAGGAAAATATTTTTGTCATGAGCCGGCGGCGCGCGTCCTCACAGGACATACGCCCGCTCCATATCGCCATCCTCAACTTGATGCCCACGAAGGAGACCACCGAAACACAACTCCTGCGCCTGCTCGGCAACACGCCCATCCAGATCGAACCTGTGCTGCTCACCACCAAGAGCTACACCGCCAAAAACACTTCCGCCGAATATCTCGCCGAGTTTTATCGCAATTTCGACGACATCAAATCGCACAAGTTCGACGGCATCATCATCACCGGCGCGCCCGTCGAGCAAATGGCTTTCGAGGAGGTGGATTATTGGGACGAACTCACGCAAATCTTCGACTGGGCGGAGACAAATGTCTACTCGTCCATGTTCATCTGCTGGGGCGCGCAGGCCGCGCTGTATTATTATTATGGCGTGCCCAAGCATGCGCTCGCGAAAAAGATGTTCGGGATTTTTCCCCACAGAATCGTGCGCCGGGGCAGCAATCTCCTGCGCGGGTTCGATGATGTTTTCCACGTGCCGCACAGCCGCCACACCACGGTGCTGCGCGCGGACATCGAGAAAAATCCCGGGCTTGCCATCCTCAGCGAGTCCGACGAGGCCGGCGTGTATCTCGTCACCGCCAGGGAGGGGCGGCAGGTTTTTATCACCGGCCACGGCGAGTACGATCGCGACACGCTCAAGCGCGAATACTTGCGCGACGTCACCGCGAATCTGCCGGTGGAAAAACCGGTCAACTATTTCCCTGACGACGACCCCGGACGCGCGCCGCTCATGCGCTGGCGCACGCACAGCCATCTGCTTTTCGGCAACTGGATCAACAATCTCTACCAGTCCACGCCCTACAATCTCGACGACGTCCCGCCGCTCAAAGAAGAAAAGGCTGAAAGGGAAAGGCTGAAGGGCTGAAAAAGCAGCAACCACCAGCCTCCAAATTTTCAGCCTTTCAGTCCTTCATTCTTTTTCCCTTCATTCCTCTGTATTTTGATTGATCAAAATGTTGATTTTGATTGCACCGCCGGTCGCTCTTCGTATGACAGGGGGTCATGTTTTCCAGCACGGTAGAAAATTATCTCAAGGCGATTCTCTTGCATGGCGAGGAATCGGGCGCGGGCGTCATGCCGCCGGGCGCGCTGGCGGAGGCGCTTGATGTCTCGCCGGGCACTGTCACGACGATGGTCAAGGCGCTCGCGGAGCAGGGGCTGCTTTCGCACAAGCCGCGCGCGGGCGTGAAACTCACGAAGTCCGGGCGCGCGGCGGCGGTGCGGGTGTTGCGCAAACACCGGCTGGTGGAGACGTTTTTGGTGTCGGCACTCAAGATGGACTGGGCCGGGGTACACGAGGAGGCGGAGGCACTGGAGCACGCGGTGTCGGACCGGGTGCTGGAGAAGATCGACGAGTTGCTGGGGCATCCGGCGGTCGATCCGCACGGCGACCCGATTCCGAACGCGCGGGGCGAGCTGGCCGGCGGCGGCGGGGTGGGGGAGAGGCTCACGCTGGCGTCGTGCGACGTGAAAACGCAGTGGCGCGTGGCGCGCATCCATGACCAGGCGCCGGCGTTTCTGGATTTTATCCGCGACACGGGTTTGAAGCCGGGTGCGCGGGTGCGCGTCGTGCGCCGCGACGAGGCGGGCGGCGTGGTGCGCTGCGAGGTGAAAGGGGAGGGAGGCGCGGGAGGCGCGGGAGGCGCGGGCGAGGCCGTGCTTGGGCTGGGCGAGGCGGGAAAGATCGAGGTGCGGAAATGAGCGACATGGACACGGGAAAAAACGACATGGAGCCGGAAAAAAACGAAGCGGTGAAAACGCCCGACGAGGGCTGGCGCCATGCGCGCACGGGGTTGAGTCTCGCCGAGGCGCATTCGTCGGTGAAGGTGCCGAAGTCGTACGGCTTCTGGCGGAAGCTGCTGGCGTTTTCGGGGCCGGGGTATCTGGTCGCGGTGGGTTACATGGACCCGGGCAACTGGGCGACGGACATCGCGGGCGGGGCGCAGTTTGGCTATACGCTTTTGAGCGTGATCGCGCTGTCGAGCGTGATGGCGGTTTTGTTGCAGACGTTGTGCGCGCGGCTGGGCATCGCGACGGGGCGCGACCTGGCGCAGGCGTGTCGTGATCATTACTCGAAGCCGGTGTCGGTTGCGTTGTGGATTTTGTGCGAGGTGGCGATTTGCGCGTGCGATCTGGCGGAGGTGATCGGGACGGCGATTGCGCTGAACCTGCTGTTCGGGATTCCGCTCGTGTGGGGCGTCTGCCTGACGGCGCTCGACGTGGTGCTGGTGCTGTGGCTTGCGCACAAGGGGTTCCGGTTGCTGGAGGCGGTCGTGGTTTCGCTGATGCTGGTGATCGCGATGTGTTTCGGACTGGAGTTGATTTTTTCCAAGCCGGACATGGGCGAGGTGGCGGCGGGGCTGGCGCCGTCGGTCGAGATTATAAGGAATCCGGCGATGTTGTACGTGGCGATAGGGATTCTCGGCGCGACGGTGATGCCGCATAATTTGTATTTGCATTCGTCGATCGTGCAGACGCGCAAGTATGAGCAGACGTGGGGCGGAAAAAAGGAGGCGGCGAAGTTTGCGACGATTGACTCGACGGTGGCGCTGTTCCTGGCGTTTTTCATCAACGCGGCGATTTTGATCGTGGCGGGCGCGGTGTTTCACAAGCAGGGGCGCACGGACGTGGGCGAGATACAGGACGCGTATCTGCTGCTCTCGCCGATGCTGGGCGTGGGCGTGGCGGGCACGTTGTTCGCGCTGGCGCTGCTGGCGTCGGGGCAGAACTCGACGCTGACGGGCACGCTCGCGGGGCAGATCGTGATGGAGGGGTTTTTGAACATCCGCATGAGGCCGTGGCTGCGGCGGTTGATCACGCGGTTGATCGCGATCGTGCCGGCGGTGATTTGCGCGGCGGTCTACGGTGAAAGCGGGACGGCGAAACTGCTGGTGTTTTCGCAGGTGATACTGAGTTTGCAACTGCCGTTCGCGGTGATTCCGCTGGTGATGTTCACGAGCGAAAAAAAGAAGATGGGCGACTTGGTGACGCCGGCGTGGCTGCGCGTGCCGGCGTGGGTGGTGACGGCGGCGATCGTGGTTTTGAATGCGAAGCTGTTGTACGATGTTGTGATGGGGGCGCATTCGTAGGGGCGGCGGGGCGCATTCGTAGGGATGGCGGGGTGGACACGGATGGCGCGGATAAAGGCGCGTGGTTTTATCCGTGACATTCGTGTTTCCATCCGTGCAATCGGTGGGCAGGACAAAACGATCAAGGGGGTTTTATGTATAAAAAGATTCTTGTTGCGCTGGAAAATTCGTCGTCGGACGAGCCGATGCTTGGGCACGTGCGCAAGCTGGCGCGGATGACTGGGGGCGAGGTGTTGCTGCTGCACGTGGCGGACGGCTGGGCGGCGCGCAATTTCAACCAGTTGAAGCTCGCGGAGTCGGAGGAGATTCGCGCGGACAAGGAGTATTTGCAGGGCTGCGCGGAGACGTTTCAGCGCGAGGGTTTGCAAGCCGGGTGGCAGCTGGCGATGGGAAATCCGCCGCAGGAAATTTTGCGTGTGGCCGGTGCGAGCCGGTGCGATTTGATCGTGATGGCGTCGCACGGTCACAAGGCCGTGGGCGACGTGATTTTTGGCAGCACGATCCCCAAGGTGCGCCACAACACAACCGTGCCGATCCTCGTGGTCCACGGAGGAAAACCGGGGAAGTGAGCGGAGCGGGGGGCGGCAGCGGCGGGAGGCGGATGGCCCCGGACTGGCCCGGCTTTGAGGCGCGCACGAAATGGATTTGCCCGTCTGGGAGCCTTTCAGGCAAGCGTGCGCTGGCGCGCCCCTCCCCATTTATTTGGAATTTTTCAATCCAATCTTTTGGTTCCGCTCATTTCTCGCGGAACATCAGTATTATAACTTTAACTGATTCTAAGATTTTTTCCCATGCGCCTCCGTCCCCGCGACCTTCACCTTGCTTGCAAGCACCTTGTCCACGCGGTGACGGTCCATGTCGACCACCTCAAAACGCCAGCCGCCATACTCAAAATAATCCCCGGCCACCGGGATGCGCCCGAAATTCGTCACCATGAAACCGCCCACCGTCTGGAAATCCGCATCCTCCTCGTGCGGCAGTTCATCAATGCCGAGCAACGTCTTGAACTCGCCCGTGGTCAACGTCGCGTCGATCAACCACGAGCCATCCTCGCGCTGTTTGGTCGCGAGGGCTTCGCGCTGCCCTTGTGCCGGCAGATCGCCCACGATCGCCTCCAGCACGTCGATCAACGTGACAAGCCCCTGAATCGCGCCAAACTCATCCGTCACGAGCGCGATGTGCTTGCCCGATTTCTTGAACGCCTCAAGCAACTGCATCGCCATCATCGTCTCGGGCACGACCAGCGGAATGAGCAGCAGATTTTTCAAATTCGTGGGAAGCCCTATCGCGGAATGCGCCCAGAGCGCCTTCACGGCGACCATGCCGAGCACCTGGTCGCGGCTGCCCTGGTAAACGGGAAAATACGAGTGCCCGCTCGCCACGATCTTGCGCCAGTTCACCTCGTCGCTGTCGTCGATGTTGAGAAAAACGATTTTCGGGCGCGGCGTCATGAGCGCCGTCACCGCCAGCTGGTCAAGCTCAAGCACGCCTTCGACCATTTCCTGCTCGGCCTTGTTGAACACGCCCGCGTGCAGCCCCTGCTCGATGAGGATGTTGACCTCCTCGTCCGAAACCGGCGCCTCCCTCGGCGCCTTGTGCAAACCGAGCAGACGCAAAAAACCCTCCGTCAAATACGTGAGCAAAGACACGACCGGCGCGACGATGAAGGCGATTTTGTTGATGATCGGCGTCACCCACATCGAAAAACGCTCAGGGAACGCAAGCGCGAGCCGCTTGGGCACCAGCTCGCCGATGACCACCGAGCAAAGCGTCAGCGTCACGACCACCATCCCGAGCGCGAGCTTGCGCGCGTAAGGTTGCAGCCATTCGAACTGCACAAGAACCGCCGTGAGATACCCCGCGACAGTTTCCCCGCTGAACGCCGCCGTGCTGAACGCGATGAACGTGATGCCCACCTGCACGGTGGACAAAAAACGCGTCGGATGCATCGCGGTGGCAAGCGCCGCGGCGGCCCGCTTGTTGCCCTCGCCGGCGAGATGTTTGAGCCGCGATTTGCGGGCCGAGACGATGGCCATTTCCGCAAGGGCAAAGAAGCCATTGGCCAGCAACATGAGGATGATAATAAGAATTTCGGTGGAAACGCCGGTCATGAATTCGCCGCGCACTGTAGCACCCCGGACACAACAGGCAAACACTTTGGAAGCCTCCCCCGTGGAAAGGGCGTAATCGCGAAAGGTAGCTACGGCGAAGCCGTTGCCTATTGTAGCCCAAGGCTGGCGACAACGTCGCCTGCCTTGGGTAATCCGATAATAATCACACAACCCCAACGGGGTTGCCTATAACATTGCCATAAATCACCCGCGCTTCGGCGGTTCAATCCCAGGCAACCTCTTCGAGGTTGTGATAATCTTCTCCCCTCTTCCCAGGGTGGCGACTGCGTCGCAACCCTGGGCTATATTGGGAAACGGCTTCGCCGTTTTTGCGCCCT
>JAISGL010000432.1 GCA_031263125.1 Opitutaceae bacterium
CGCCTTTTGCAACGCGGCTTCCTTGCACGCGTGCGTCATGATGATGAGCGGCACGTTGCCCGCCACCTGGCTCTCGGGCTGCACGAGCGAGGAGATGCTGATCTTGCTGTCGCGGAAAATCGCGGCCACGCGCGCGAGCACGCCCGGTTTGTCGAGCACGCCGAGGCGGATGTAGAACTGCGAAACGCTTTCGCCCGCGGGCATGATGCCGGCGCGTTTGCCGTACCCGACAAACGCGGGCACGCGGCGCGGCGTCTTGCTGACGATGTCCGTGGCGGCGTCGGCGATGTCGCCGAGCACGGCGCTCGCGGTGGCGTCCTTGCCGGCGCCGCGTCCGTAATAAAGCGTGTCGCCGACGATGTCGCCGCGCACGAACACGGCGTTAAAAACGTCGTTCACGTTTGCGAGCACGTGCGTCCGCGGGATGAGCGCGGGATACACGGAAATCTGCACTTTTTCACCGGCGGCTTTTTCGACGCCGTTGGATTTCACGATGCCGAGCAGCTTGATCGTGTAGCCGAGTTTTTCGGCAAACTGGATGTCGGTCTGCGAAATCGAGCGGATGCCCTCGACGAGTATTTTTTTCCTGTCGACCCAGAAGCCGTGCGCGAGCGAGGCGAGGATGTGGGTCTTGTGCATCGCGTCGAAGCCGTCCACGTCGAGCGACGGCTCGGCCTCCGCGTAGCCGTGCGCCTGCGCGTCACCGAGGATGTCGGCAAACTCGGCGCGCTCGTTTTTCATGCGCGTGAGGATGTAATTGCAGGTGCCGTTGACGATGCCGTAGATCTGCGCGAAGCGGTTTCCGACGAGCGCCTCGCGGATCGTCTTGATGATCGGGATGCCGCCCGCGACGCTGGCTTCGTAGTAGAGGTTGGAGCCGGACTTCGCGGCGGCGGCGAAAAGTTCGGGGCCGCATTCGGAGATGAGCGCCTTGTTGGCGGTGATGACGGGTTTGCCCAGCCTGAGCGCGGCGAGCACGACGGTTTTTGCGAGGCCGGTGCCGCCCATGAGTTCGATCACGACCTGGATGGCCGGATCGTTCACCACGGTGGTCCAGTCGGTCGTCATGACGGCGTGGGGAATTTCATACGGGCGCGGTTCGTCGAACGCCTTGACCGCGACTTTTGCGATCTTGAGCCTGACACCGAGGCGCGCCGTCATGAGGGCGCTGTTTTTTTCGAGGGCGCGGAAAACTCCGCTCCCGACAGTGCCGCCGCCAATCATGCCGATGTTGATCTGTTCCATGTGTGAAAGCGCGAAGACTGACGGGAAACGGGACGGGGCAACAATCTTTTTTATCAAATGATGTCACGCGAGGATGTAACATCAGGATCGGATGTTACGCAGCTCGTAGGGCCTGACCTTGTGTCAGGCCGCGCACGCGCGGGAAGCCACACTGGTAATTCGCGGCCTGACACAAGGTCAGGCCCTACGAAATCTGCTGGCTGCATAACATCAGTCAGGATGTAATTTGTTCTGATGCGAGTGACGCGGACTGGATGACGCGGATTGGATGGCGCGGACTGGAGGAGGATAACGCGGACTGGAGGAAGATTGAAGATCAGGCACTGCACCCGGCGGCACTTGGGCGGCGTTTGGATGTCTTGTCCACGCGAGCTTCTTGTGCTTTTTATCGCCACATTCCATTGAGCAACCCAACCAACAGCACCGAGACACAAGTCGTCACCATCAGCGGCTGGAAACGCCTGCTGATCTGGCCGCTCGGCGTGCTCGTGCGGCTCTGGTGCGCCTCGATCCGTTTCGATTGCGACGAGGAAAGCGAACGCGCCGTGCGCAACGAGGAACATCCCCTCGCGTTCATCCTCTGGCACAACCGCCTCTTCCTCGTCGGCGAGGTTTTCAGGCGTTACCGCCGGCGCGATCTCTACGCGCTCGTGAGCGCGAGCAGGGACGGCGCGTGGCTCGCGGCGTTTTTCGACATCATCGGCATCAAGTGCGTGCGCGGCTCCAGCAGCTACAACGCCCGCGAATCGGTCGGCCTGCTCGTCAACGTCATGAGGCAGGGCTGCGACATCGGCATCACGCCCGACGGGCCGCGCGGCCCGGTCTACGATTTCAAGGGCGGCGGCGTCATCGTGGCGCGGCGCGCGCGCGCCGCCGCCGTGCTGCTCGGCATCCAGTACGGGCACGCAAAACAACTGCGCAGTTGGGACCGCTTTTATCTGCCGCGCCCGTTCTCGCGCATCCGGCTGCGCTGTGAACTCGTGACGCCTGACGAACTGCGCGACCGCGCGCTGTCGCTCGACTCGCTCGGCAAACGTCTCCGCGCAATCAGTCCCGACGGGGAACTTCCACCCGGAAAATTTCCACCGCGGGAAAAAACCGCCGCCGCGATCTGACACGCGCGGCCTGACACGCATGAACACGTCGCACACGCACGACACACACGCAGCCATCCGCAAGGAACGCGTCGCCCGCTGGTCGGTCGCGGCAAGCGTGGCGATCACGCTCGGCAAACTCGCCGCGGGGCTTTTTTCGGGGTCGCTCGCGCTGCTCTCCGAGGCGGCGCACGCGCTGGTGGACACGTTTGCAACGGCGGTCACGTGGTTCGCCGTGCGCGCATCGAACAAGCCCGCCGACGACGAGCACCACTACGGCCATGCGAAATTCGAGAGCGTGGCCGCGCTCGTGGAGACGGGGATTTTGTTTTTGCTCGCGCTCGCCGTGCTCGCGCAGGCGGCGCGCACTGTTTTCGCGGGCGGCCACGCCGTCGAGGCGACGCCGCTGGTGTTCGCCGTCGTGATCGTTTCAATCGCCATCGACCTGAACCGCATTCGCGCCCTGCGAAAAGTCGCGCGCGACACCGGCAGCCATGCGCTCGAGGCCGACGCGTTGCATTTTTCGTCCGACCTCGCCGGCTCGGCGCTCGTGCTGCTCGGCCTGATCGCGGCGCGTTTCGGTTTTCTCCACGGCGACGCGCTCGCGGCCGCGGGCGTGGCGGTGTTCATCGGGCTGGCAGGCTGGAGGCTTGGCCGGCGCACGCTCGACACGCTGCTCGACACCGCGCCGAAGGGCCGCGTGGCGCGCCTGCGCACACTCGCCGCCGCCGAGCCGGGCGTGCTCGGCACCGGTGACATCCGCCTGCGCGCGGCGGGGCACGAGGTGTTTGGCGAGATGGCGCTCAAGGTCGCGCGCACGCTTTCGGTCGACCAGGCCTCCGCCATTCGCAACAAAGTCATCGCCCGCGTGCGCGGGGAGTTTCCCGACACCTTGCTCACGGTGACGACGCATCCCGTTTCCCCCGGCAGCGAAACCGTGCGCGACCGCGTGGCGCTCATTGCGCAAAAACGCGGGCTGCCGGTCCACCACGTCACGGTGCAGGACCTCGATGCGCGCCTCTCAATCAGCCTCGACATGGAGGTGGACGGGCGCATGAGCCTGGGCGAGGCGCACGAAAAAGCGGAGGCGTTGAAGGCGGAAATCCGCGGCGAGTTTGGCGCCAACACCGAAGTGGAGCCGCACATCGAGCCGCTCGAGGTGAAGCATCTCGCGGGGCAAAACGCGTCTGGTGAAACCGTCGCGGAAATCACGGCGCTGCTCAAAAAACTCGCCGCGCAAAATCCATCGGTGAGCGACATTCACAGTGTGCGCGTGCGCCGGACGCCGGGCGGGCTGGTCGTGAATTATCACTGTCGCGCCAATGCCGCGATCGACGTCGCCTCGGCGCACCGGTTGATTGACGAAATCGAGCATCACGCGCGCGACGAATATCCGGCGATCACGCGCATCGTGGGGCACACGGATTTGGTGAAGTAGCGTGCGGGTGCCGGCGATTATTTCGCGTGGATGCCGGCGATTACTTCGCGAGCAATTTTGCCAGTTGCTTTTCGAGGTCGTCGCCGCGCAGGTCGGTGGCGACGATTTTGCCGTCCTTGCCGATGAGGAAAGTGGACGGGATCGCCTCGATGCCGTATTTGTCCGCAAGCGAGGCGTCGGGGTTGGCGGCATCATAATACTGCGGCCAGGGCATTTTGTTTTTTTCGGTGTATTTGAGAAGCGCGTCCTTTTCGCGGTCGAGGCTGATGCCGATCACCTCAAAACCCTTGTCGTGATATTTCCCATACGCGGCGACCACGTGCGGGATTTCCTCGACGCACGGCGGGCACCAGGTCGCCCAGAAGTCGATGAGCACAACCTTGCCTTTGTATTGCGACAGCGAAAGCGGCTTGCCGGCGGTGTCCGTCACCGAGAAATCGGGAAACTCCATGCCGGGCTGGAGCGCCGCCCTCACGGTTTCCATTGCGCGGATTTGGTCGAGTTGTTTGAGCATGTCGCCGGCGTGTTCGGCGGCCTGCGTTTTCGGATAGTCGGTTTTGATGCGCCGCACGAGCGCGGCGGCTTTGTCGTAGTCGCCCAGCACTTCGGCGTAAAACCCGGACTGCATCACGAGCACCTGGGCGAGGTCCTCGGGCGATGCTTTCGGGTTGCCGGCGATGATTTTGTCGAACTCGGCAAGTTCGGCGGCAAACCCGGCCTCGGTCGGGCGCTCCGTGGTTTTTTGGAGCTTCTGCTGGATTTTCACCACGAGCAGCTGCACGGTTGTTTTCACGTCGTCCGGCGCCGGATCGGAGGCGGGCTGCGCAATGGCTGATGGAGCGAGGGCAATCGCGACTGCCGTGGCAATGAGAGCTATCCAGTGCTTTGTTTTCATGGGAATTTGAGCTTCATTAGAGCCAGTCGCGGGCGGTTTGTTCAACACGCCTCTCGTAAAACGCATAAAAAAATCCAACGGCGGGGCGTCGCGTAACATCAGTCAAATGCAGCGGCGTGTCAGCCTCGCATAAAAGCCCGCATAAATTCCTCGATTTTATTTTTCGATTTTATCACGTCGCCGGCCGGCACGCGCGGATTCAGCTCAAGCACGAGCAGGTGGTGCGGTTTCCAAAAACTCCCGACCATGGCGAAATCCACACCGCCGGCGCCACCGGCGCCGATGGGCTGGTGGTCGCGGCCATCCGGCGTCGTGTCGTGCAAATGAAACCCGAGAAGCCGCGCCGCGTTTTTTTCGAGATGCGCGCGGTGCGACAGAAGCCCGAGCTGTTCTTTCAAGTGCGCATGTCCCGTGTCGTGCCAGTAGCCGGCTGTGTCTGGCTGCGCGATGCCGCCGAGCAATTCCCCGAATTGATCGTCGAGCGGCAGCTCGTCCGGGCGCTCGCGATTTTCAAATCCCAACGCCACGCCGCGCCCGGCCGCGTGGGCGCGGACTTCCTCGATGCTCGCGCGAACCCGCTCCCAATACGGCCCCATGCGCGCGCGGATTTTCCCGAGTGTTTTTTCGCGAAGCGCGGCAAACCCCGGCTCATCGGCAAAACGCGCCGGCGCATTTTGCGCGGGCGCGCTGTAATGCTCATCCGCGCGGTCGAGCAGTTTCTCCACGGGGTTGCGCCACCAGAAACGCACGCTGCCCAGATGCGTGACGAGCACGCGCGCGCCGACTTGCGACGCGAAATCCAGCGAGCGCCGCGTCTGCCGCAGCCATTGGTCGTGATGCGCCGGCTCGCTGACCGACGGCTCGTAGGCATTCGGCGCCGGCTGCATGAAGCCGGTCGGAAGCGGGCAAAAATTATGCGTCGAGCCGACCTTGATTATCCCCTCGTCGAGCGCGCGAAGGATTCCCGGCACAAGCGTGACGCGGATGCCATGGCTCAACTCGACATGCGAAAACCCCAGCCCCGCAATCTCCCGGAGCATCGCGTAGCCGTCCGTGTGGCGATGCGAGCACCAGCACGTGGAAAGGGCAACCGCCGGGAATCTGCTTTCAGCATCCATCTGACGCCAGATACTCCGCCCCTCCGCCCTCCCCGCAAACAGAAAAACCGCCGGCGACTGCGGAAGTCACGAGGCGGTTTGAAATTGGAAACACGGCGGCGCGCGTCCGTGCGCGACGCGCGATGCGCTCAGTCCGCGTAACGGCGGCGGAGCATGGCGGTGAACGCCATGACCTTTTCCTTGCGGCGCCGCTTGTCGCAGGGTTTTTCGTAGTAACGCTTTGCGCGGGCGCCACGGATGATGTTTTCGCGCTCGAGCTTTTTCTTCATGCGGCGGAGCGCACGGTCAACAGGCTCGTTTTTGCGGATTTTGATTTCGATGGACATGTGTGTTTCTGAACGGATTTGGACGAAAGAGAATTGGAAAAAGAGTGGAACTACGCAGAAAAATCCCGCCCCCGTCAAACGAATTTTGCCCGGAAATTTTGGAGTTTCGGAGTGGATTGCATTTTTTCGGAGTGATTCATGCTGATTTGCCCGTTGAAAAAAAATTCCGCATGCGTTTGCTCTTGGTTTCACATAACAAACTGCCACCTGTTCGCCATGCTTTCCAGTATCCAGATCACAAACTTTCGCGGTTTCGAAAACCTTGAACTCAAGGATTTGGGGCGGATCAACCTCATCGTCGGGCGAAACAACACGGGAAAGACATCGCTGCTGGAGGCCATTTCGTTTGTATGCGACCCCAAGCAGGCCGGATCGCTGCCCGCACTTTTCCGCCCGCAATGGACCAGACAAAACGATGCGCGCGATGCGCGCTTTTATCGCTGGCTGCTGCGTAATGGGGTGGAAGATTCCGTGATACGAATTAACGCTCAAACCGATGAAGGCATGCTCAGAGTAGCCGCAGGGAAAGCCCTGGCAGGCCGGACGAAACCACCAGATCATGGCCTCGATTCGCCATATCATTTAAGCAGTCAGGGCAGCGTTAATGGATCTTTTGATTATTCTTTTCAGCACACTCAGCGCCTTGTTCGCATCTGCAATATCTCCGTATTGCATCGGGATTCCACCAAACTCGTAAAGGATTTCGCCGAGGCTGTCCGCTCTGTTTCCGGCGAACAGCAACTGGAAACACTGTTGCGAAATGTCGATCAACGCATCCGGTCGGTCCGGCTTGATTACGACCGCAACGACAGCCCCCAAATTGTCATTGATATTGGCCTTGGCGAACGAATCCCCATCCAGCAGGCAGGGCAGGGCATCTATCGGTTGATTGCGGTTTATTCCGAAATGCTCGGCCAAAAACCCGACATCTGCTTTATCGACGAAATCGAAAACGGCCTTCATCACACGATTTTGCCCCAAGTCTGGAAAGGCATCGCCGAGGCCGCCTCGCGCCTGAACATCCAGGTCTTCGCCACAACGCACAGCAACGAATGCTTCGTTGCCGCCCACGAAGCCTTCGCCCATCGCGAGCCATACGATTTGCGGGTTATCCAACTCTACAACGTGGATAATCGCATTGAAGGCCGGACGCTCGGCAGAGAGCACATCGAGGCCGCAATTGACGGCGAAATCGACCTCCGCTGATTTTCGCCATGAGCAAACCCCGGCACCGCGATTTTCCACGCATCCTCATCGTCGAGGGATACAGCGACCTCGCCGTCTATGCCGAGCTGCTCGATTACCTCGGCAAAAACACGCCCCAACGCGTTCACATCGAAATGTTGGGCGGGCGCTCCACGCTTGAGACATCGCTCGAAACTTTCATCAATCCCGGTCTCCTTGCCGAAAAAACGCACATAGGCGTCATTGTTGATGCCGATGCCGACGGTCAACGCGCGGCGAACCGGATTGCCGCAACGCTCCGCCGGTTGACCGACCAGCAGGTGCGGGAAAACGCATGGACGCCCGCCACCACGGCAAAACCCCGCATCGGACTGCTCGTTGTTCCGGAACCCGCCGCGCCAGGCGAACTCGAAGACATTCTCTGGAATGCCTGGGCTGACGCGCCGGCAAATACGCACGCGAAACAATGCGTCGAATCTTTTGTGGAGTGCATGGCGCAAAAATCCAGCCTCCGAGCGCGAAGCCCCGTCAAAGGCAGGCTCGGCGCGCTCCTGGCCATTCTCAACGACGACGATCCCCGCCCCGGCCCCGCCGCAAAGGCAAGGTGTTTCGATTTCGCACAGCCGCATTACAAACGCATTGTCGATTTTCTCAACGGATTTTGAGTGACCGCCAAACGCGGCAAACCGTGCGTTTGTGCATTCCGGCGCGGGATTTTGAGTTTATCTTTTTTTGTCCATTGAAAAAACTGCCCGCCTGTTTTGCGCTGTCCCGTTCAACCGCACTCTCGCACGCTCACACGCTCACACTCCCGCACACTCGCACACTCAGACTCTGTCACCACTGTCACCATCCAATTTCCACACCGTGTCCACGCCCACCGCCACCACCGCCACTCCCTCCGCCCCCGCGCCCGCTTCCGCCCCCGCGCTCGTCTCCACACCCGCTCCCGCGCCCGCAGCCCCTGCCAAGGACTTCGTCCACCTCCACGTCCACACCGACCGCTCGCTCCTCGACGGCTGCTGCCGCGTCGACAAACTCATCGAACACGCCGCCGCCCTCGGCATGACCTCCCTCGCCATCACCGACCACGGAAATCTCTTCGGCGCAATCGACTTCTACAACGAGGCCAAAAAGAAAAACATCAAACCCATCATCGGCTGCGAAATCTACCTCGCCGCCGGCTCCCGCCTCGACAAACAGGGCCGCGCCGAGGACGGCAAAAACTACTACCACCTCGGCCTCGTCGCCAAAAACCTCACCGGCTACCAAAACCTCCTCAAACTCGTCTCCGACGCCCACCTCAACGGCTTCTATTACAAACCCCGCGCCGACTGGGAAACACTCGCGAAATACGCCGGCGGCCTCATCGCCTTCTCCGGCTGCCTCGCCGCCATCATCCCCCAGATGCTCCTCCACGACCGCGAGGACGAGGCCCGCGCCGCCTGCGCCCGCTTCATCGACATCTTCGGCAGGGAAAACTTCGTCATCGAAATCCAGGACCACGGCATCTCCGAGCAGAAAAAAATCATCCCCGGCCTCCTCAAACTCGGCGCGGAATTCGGCCTCCGCGTCATCGCCTCCAACGACGTCCACTACATCAAAAACACCGACGCCGACCCGCACGAAGCCATGCTCTGCATCCAGACGGGTTCCAAACTCGACGACCCCGGACGCATGCGTTTCGACACGAAGGAATTTTATCTCAAGTCCCACGACCAGATGGCGAAACTCTTCGCCGAAGTCCCCGAGTCGATCACCAACACCCGCGCCATCGCCGAGATGTGCGACCTCAAAATCCCCTTCCCCAAAGGCTCCGAACGCTACCCGAAATACCCGCTCCCACCCGAAATAAAATCAACGTATTCGCCCTCCGAATACCTCCGCAAACTCTGCGTCGACGGCCTCAAACGCCGCTACGCCGTCGACCACGACGCCGTCGCCGCGCGCCCCCACGTCGCCGCGCGCCTCGAAAAACTCGCCGCCGCCCTCGCCGCCGGCCAGAAAGCCGTCGCCGAACGCAAAATCAACATCGACAAACTCGACGCCCACGAAAAACCCCAGCCCCCCGACAACACCGGCCTCGCCTCCGACGAAATCCTCGTCGTGCGCACCGCCTACGAACTCGCCATCATCGACCTCACCACCTACGTCGACTACTTCCTCGTCGTCTGGGATTTCATTCACTGGGCAAAGGAGCACGGCATCCCCGTCGGCCCCGGACGCGGCTCCGGCGCCGGCTCGCTCGTCGCCTATCTCCTCGCCATCACCAACATCGACCCCATCCGCTTCGGCCTCCTCTTCGAACGCTTCCTCAACCCCGAACGCGTATCCGCGCCCGACTTTGACATCGACTTCTGCATGCGCCGCCGCGGCGAAGTCATCGACTACGTCCGCAAAAAATACGGCCTCGACTGCGTCGCCAACATCATCACCTACGGCACCCTCGGCGCCAAGATGGCCATCCGCGACATCGCCCGCGTCAACAACCTCTCCTTCGCCGACTCCGACCGCATCGCGAAGATGATCCCCGACGAACTCAACATCACCCTCGAAGACTCCATCACCAAGTCCGCCGAACTCCGCCTCGAAATCGAACGTAACCCCGCCACCAAACGCATCATCGACACCGCCCGCGTCGTCGAAGGCATGGTCCGCAACACCGGCAAACACGCCGCCGGCATCATCATCACCGACCAGCCCCTCGACGAATTTGTCCCCCTCACCTCGCAGGAAGGCGACGTCACCGTGCAATTCGACATGAACGCCGTCGGCAAACTCGGCCTCCTTAAAATGGATTTCCTCGGCCTGAAAACCCTCACCGTCATCTCCGACGCCATCGAAAACATCCACCGCACCGCCGACCCCGCCTTCGACATCGAAACCATCCCCCTTGACGACCCCCGCACCTACGAACTCCTCAACGCCGGCAAAACCGTCGGCATCTTCCAGCTCGAATCCGGCGGCATGCAAAACGCCGCGCGCCAGATAGGCATCTCCACCATCGACGACATCAACGCCATCTCCGCCCTCTACCGCCCCGGCCCCATGCAGTTCATCCCCGACTACGCCCGCGGCAAAAAAGACCCCGCCGCGATCAGTTACCCGCACAAACTCCTCGAAAACGTCCTCAAGGAAACCTTCGGCATCATCGTCTACCAGGAACAAGTCATGGAGTGCGCCCGCGTCATCGCCGGCTACACCCTCGGCGGCGCCGACATGCTCCGTCGCGCAATGGGCAAAAAAGACCAGTCCGAGATGGACCGCCAGCGCGGCATCTTCGTCGAAGGCGCGAAAAAGACCAACAACATCGACGACCGCAAAGCCAACGAAATCTTCGACCTGCTCAACAAATTTGCCCAATACGGCTTCAACAAATCCCACTCCGCCGCCTACGCCCTCATCTCCTACCAGACGGCGTATCTGAAAGCCAACTACCCCGTGCAATTCATGGCCGCCGTCCTGACCGCCGAGCTGGGCAACGCCGAAAAAGTATCGCACTTCATCGCCGAAGCCGAGGCGATGGGCATCACCGTCCTCGGCCCCGACATCAACGAATCCGGCCCCAACTTCACCCCCGTCGTCCGCGCC
>JAISGL010000465.1 GCA_031263125.1 Opitutaceae bacterium
CCGGCGGCGGCGAGTTTGCAGAATCCGCATGGGTCTTCGCCGGAGACGGCTTTGGCTACGGCTTGGGCGATGTCCAGCCTGTCGGTGATGGCATAGCTGAGCGTCATGCGGGCGAAGGCGAGGAGCTGGATGGCATCCCATTGCACGCCGGAGACACCGAGCCACGCGAGGAGCGCGAAGAGGAGCGCGGCGCTTTTGCAGAGCGTCAGGCGGCGGCGGGCGGCGTGGCGGCGGGCATTGTTGCGCCGGGCGGCGTGGCGGCGGGTGTTGTGGCGGCGGGCGGGCATTGTTTTAATCCACCGGCTTTGCGGATGGCGGGCGCGCGGACTGCGCGGGCGCGCCGGAAATGAGCGCCTGGTAATCGCGTTCAAGCTCGGAGCCGGGGCCGAAAAAACGCTGGCGGGCGGCGTCCCAGCCGCCGAAGGCGCCGGCGAGCGTGAGCAGGCGCACGGGGGAGAAGCGCGAGGCGTTTTTTTGCGCGACGGCGGCATCCGTTGGCCGGAAATAATGGCGGGCGGCGATTTCCTGCGCCACGGGCGTGAAGAGATACATGAGGAGCGAGGCGGAGACGCGTTCCGTCTCGTGCTTTTTCACGTTTGCGTCGAGCCAGGCGACGGGGGTTTCGACGCGCAGGCTCGCGGGGGGCGTGATGATGTCGTAGTCGCCGGCGGGAAGTTCGCCGACGGCGGTGCGGGCAAGGGCTTCGCTTTCAAGGATGGGCAGGACGTCGATGGTCTTGCGACGGATGAAGGCGCCGGTTGCGCCGTTGGCGCTGGGATAGACGGCGACGGCGTTGCGGTAGAGCGCGAGGACGTCGTCGCGGGCTTTCCCGGAATCGCCGTCGGCGCGCTCAAGGGCCAGCGCCCAGGCGGCGAGCCAGACCCACTGGCCGATGCTGCTTTCGCGGGGGTCGGGCAGGACGGCGCGGACGCCGGGGCGGGAGAGGTCGGCCCAGTCGCGGATGCCCTTCGGGTTGCCCTTGCGGACGAGGAAGACGAGCGTGGTGGAAAACGGCACGCTGTCGTTGGGCAGGCGCGCGCGCCAGCCGGCGGGGAGGAGTCCGGCGCGGGCGAGGTCGTCGATGGCCGCCGGGTTGTCGAGCGTGACGATGTCGGCATCGGACTGTCCGGTGGCGATGGAGCGGGTGTGCGCGAACGCGGGGCCGTGCGCGCCGTTGATCGCGAGGCTGTATCTGGTTTTTTTCACCCACGCCTCGCCGAAGACTTTGTTGATTTCGGCGTAGAGGCCGCGGGTGGTGGTGGTGGCGGCGTTGAGGATGTTGACGATGCGTTCTTCCTCAGGCTCGCTGGCGGTATCGCCGCTCCAGCGTGCGTCGAGGCCGAAGTTGCCCGTGCCGGCGCAGCAGCCGGAGGCGTCGAGGCGCGCGGGGGTGAGCGCGGCGAAGAGCGCGAGCGCGGCGAGCGGGACGGCGCGGAAACGGGTGGCGGCGGCGATGGCGGAGGCAGCGGCGGCGATGCTGGTGGTAGTGATGGCGGCGGTGGCGGAGGCGGCGACGATGCGGGTGGTAGTGGCGGTTGTGGCGGCGGTGGTGGTTGTGGTGGCGGTTGTGGCGGCGGCGGTGGCGCGGGATGTTTTCATATCAGAATGAATTGTTGTTATTTGTGGTTGAATCCTAAGTTAATTTATGTCCTAACAAATGTTTCCACTTTCACACAGGTCAACAATTTTTCCCAAAAAAATAATTTCAGTTATGAGATTCATTGATAATCATATGGTTATGTTGAAAATAACAACCCGACTCACAATTTTTATCCGCAAAACCATGCTTGTTTTTCCGGCCCTTTTGGCATTCGCCCTGACACTCCCGCCGTCCGCCGGAATCGTCGCCGGAATCGCCGCCGAAAGCGACACTGCTCCCCAAAAAGAAGCCACCGGCCTCACCGAGGAAAACCTCGCGGCCTTGCGCGCATTCGCTGATGCCGGGGACTTTGCCGGCGCGCTCCGCCTTGTTGCCGGACTTCTTCCAGACACGCAGCCCGAAAGCTACGAACACGCGTTTCTTTCCCAGATTCGCGGCCAGACACTCGTGAGCCTCAACCGCTACGACGAAGCCATCGCCCCGCTGGAACGCTCGCTCGCGCTCGGCGACCGCCATGCCTGGTTCACCACCGAAATCACCCTCAACACCCTCCGCGCCCTCAACCAAATCTACCTGGAAAAAGCCGCTGAAAGCGACGATGCCGGGGAACGCCGCCATTACCACAACCTCGCCGGCGACCGCATGGAACGCTGGGTCGCCCTGCTCCCGAATCCCACCGCCGACGACCGCCTCCACGCCGCCACGATCCTCTACACCGCCGCCACGCTCGACCCCGAAAAACCCGACCTCGAAAAAATCCGCCGCGCCAAAGACCAGGCCGGGGCCAGCCTCCTCTTGCGCGACAAACCCGACGAGCAAACCCTCGCCTTCATCGTCCTCATCCTGCAACAGCTTGGCCAGCGCCGCGAATCCGCCGACATCCTCGAAATCCTTGCCGCCATGAAACCCGAAACCGCCGTCTATTGGCAGCAACTTTTTGCCACTTACACGACGCTTGCCGGCGCGCCCGGCCTCCCGCCGAGCGAGACGCGCCGCCTCCAACTCCGCGCGCTCCTCACCCTCGAACGCGCGCGCGCCCTTGGCTTTTTTTCAACACCCCAGGATTCTTTCAACATCGTCGCGCTGCATTACGCGCTTGGGCAGCACGCCCGCGCCGCCCGCATCCTCGAACGCGGTCTCGCCGACGGCAGCATTGACGGCACCCGTTCCAACTGGGAACTCCTCGCCGGCGCGTGGCAGCAGCAACACGACACTGCCCGTGCCATCGAGGCGCTCACCCGCGCCGCCGCCGCGCTCCCCGATGACGGTGAAATCGAATATTCGCTCGCCCGCCTTTGTTACGCCGGGGACAGGCTTGCGGAAACGCACGCCCACCTCCGCGCCGCCGTCGAACGCGGCCGGCTCGCCCACCCCGGCCAGACCTGGCTTTTCCTCGCCTATGTCGCCTACGAGCTGGGCGCCTGCGAGGAAGCCGCGCGCCATGCCGAAACCGCCGCCATGCACCCCGACACCCCGAAGGAAGACCTCGCCCGGCTCTCGCAAGCCATACAGGACGCCCTTGCGAAAAAACCCCGCCCGGGCAATCCGCGCGCG
>JAISGL010000383.1 GCA_031263125.1 Opitutaceae bacterium
CGGGACAGGGCATGCCGCCAATTCTGGAGTAGAGCGGGCGTCCCGCCCGCTGACGGCGAAGCCGCCGGATCGAGTAGCACGGGCATCTTGCCCGTGGACGGCGCGAAGCGCCGCCCCCCCTGCCAGCCCCGACGCGGGCGAGACGCCCGCGCTACTCCCGGAACGCGGGCAAGATGCCCGCGCTACTTCCGGAACACGCGCGAGACGCCCGTGCTACAGCGTCTTGCTTGTCCAGTTTTTGAGATGCGCCCATGGTGAAATTGGGGAAGGCAGAGGCGAGACGGAGATGGGGAGGCGGATATAAAAAAACGCCTGTATTCAGGCGTTTTTTGAGGGAGGGAAATGCGAAGGATGCGAATGTGCGTTTGAGTGCGTTGAGAGCGAGCGAGGAGTGAGAGCGAGCGAGCGAGTGAGTGAGTGAGTGTTGGGATGTTTGGAGGATGTGCGGCGATTATTTGGGGAGGCCGACGCTGGGGACGGAGGCGGCATCCGTGCCGGTAGCGCCGGAGGTGACGGGTTTGTTTTTGTTGAGTTCGGCGATGAGTTCGTCGGTGATGTCGTAGGCGGCGTCCCCGTAGGCGAAGGCGTTGCGCTCGACGAGCATGGTTATGCCTTTTTTCCTGGCGATGTCGGTCGCGATGCCGCTGATTTCCGTGATGAGTTGCTGGCGGGTCGAGGCGACGCCTTGCTGGATGAAACCAAGGGCTTGCTGGCGGAATTCGTTAAGCTCCTGCTCCTTTTTCTGGATTTCCTGATAAAGGCGCTGGGCGTCGGCTTCGGTTGTTTTTTTGGCGGCGTCGCTGACGGCGGGGCTGTCGAGGGATTCCCTCAGGCCCTGAAGTTGCGTAACCATGGCATTGCCTTCGTTGAGGAGCTTTTCGGCGTCTTTGTTGGCGCTTTGTTCGTAGGCTTGGAGCTTGGCTTGCTCGTCCTGGGTCTTGTAGTAAGCGGCGAGGGCTTTGCCGAGGTCGACCGTGGCGATCTTGAGCGCGGGCTGGGCTTGGATAAAGAGCGTGGTTGCGCCGAGGGCGAGCGTCGCGAGGAGGGCTTTGATGAGTGTTTTCATGCGGTGGTGCGGATGTAATGAAATGATGTGGATGTATGCGATATGGACGTGCGTGTGAATTGTTGCAGGGCCAAGGGAGGGCTAAATTTCCGGGAACGGAAATACAAAAATAATTATTTAATGATTACGGATGCAGATTTATTTCAATATGTGTAATGATTTGTTTATTAAGTAATTGAGGTTCTGTTTTTTGGTCGATTCAAGTCGGCGTTCCCAAAGTAACCACGCCGGCCGTCGTAACGCGGCGCAGGCTGCCAAGCCTGCGCTACGAGGCGAGGCCGCACCGTATTCGTCCCGGCGCAAAGGGCTGTCCGCAGCCGGTCGCAGCCAGTCGCGACCGGTCGCAACCAGCCAAAAAACAGCCAAAATCCGCCCAAAACGGCATTTCACGCAATCTTAGCATTCCGTAACAAAATCAAATTTTCTAGGAAGACGCCCATGGCGGCAATCTGCTTTAATCGGCTCCGTTGGCGAAAACAATCCGG
Organism: Opitutaceae bacterium; assembly: GCA_031263125.1. GTDB lineage: Bacteria > Verrucomicrobiota > Verrucomicrobiia > Opitutales > Opitutaceae > Ereboglobus. The sequence goes on from JAISGL010000383.1 coordinate 1,552, forward strand.
ACAAAAACAATCCTGTTTGAGTTTGCCAACATCGTCCCTAGCCTAACCAAGATTGTCCCTCCGTCAGTCAAAGATGGTGTGTCAATCTGATCTCACCGTAAAAATCAAAATACCCATGAAAACCAGCGTTGTTAGACACCTGACACTCGTTGCCACCGCCGCGATATGCCTATCTTCGGCAAGTGGACAACTTCAAACTCCCGCCACCTCAACCATCCCCGGTTCCGAGCCGGACAAAAATGATGTGGTCGTGATGGATAGATATAGCGTCCTAAGCTCAAGCATCCGGGAAAGTATGATTACCGCCCAGGAGCGGAAACGCGAACGGCTCGAAATATCCGACTCCATCGTCGCGGATGACATCAACAAACTGCCCGACTTCAGCGTCACCGACGCCCTCTCGCGCATCTCCGGCATCCAAATCGATCGCGAGCGCGGCGAGGGTAACGGCAATGTCGCCATCCGCGGCATTTCCCAAACCGAGAGCTTGCTGAACGGGCGCGAGATTTTCAGCGCCGAAGGAGGAAGCCGCCAGTTCAACATGGCGGAATTGCCGGCCGAAATGCTCGCCGGCATCGATGTCTATAAAACCTCAGCCGCAAACATAATCGAGGGTGGCCTTGGCGGCACCATTGATGTCCGCTTGCGCCGGCCTTTTGACTTCAAGGGGTTGGAGGCAGTGGCCAGCGTCCGGGGCATTTATGGCAATCTGGTTGATGAAATGAAGTTCCAGTATTCCGCCTTGGCCAGCAACCGCTTCAAGGTCGGGAGCGGCGAGCTTGGCGTCCTTGTCAATTTCACTTATCAGGAGCGTGCATGGCGCGAGGATTTCATGAATCCCGGCACGCCCGCGACATTTAATGTGGCCGGCATTGGCAATGTGCAGGTTCCCAATGGCAGTTATGAAGGTGTCACCGCAGGCAGCCGCGAGCGCAGTGGTGTCAACGCCGTCGTCCAATATGCCCCTGTCAAGGGACTGGAAATCTACGCCGAGGGTTCTTTTTCCGAGTTGAAGACCGTGCAGGACACTTATGGCGTGTTTTTCACCCCCTCAAGCAGTGCCAACATCGACCCAAATTCCCTCGTGTTGCATCCGGGAACCAAGGATGCGACGGCGGTCAGGTTTACGGATGGAGTTTCGGTGGGCACCTATGACACCGTCCGCGACACGATGGAGAAGCATCGTCTGTTTGCCATCGGCGCAAAGTGGAGCAAGGACGCGTTTTCCATCAAGGCGGACTTGAGTTACACCGACGCCTACAGCGTTCTGCATCAGGAGGGACTCAATTCTGGAAATGATATTGGCGCCATAGATCTCACCATTGACAACCGTGGAAAAGTCGCCTCCACCAGCACCAGCACCGACTTGGCGGACGCCGACCAATATAAAATTACCAGTCTGTCCTATGTGGACCGGCCCTATAATGGTGACATGACGGCATTGGCGGTGGATGCGGAATACAAGTTTTCGCATGGATTTTTCACCTCGGCAATGGGCGGCATACGTTACGCGATGCGCAATGCCAATAACGGAAACGGCATGATTAACACCGGTGGAGTGGCCATTGGCAGCAGTGCCGATGGCAGCTACGATAAAAACACCCATCTCTTCACCCAGCCTTACACGGATTATTTCACCAGCGGCAACAGTGGTTCCGCCGCATCACGGGGCATCTGGCATGGAAATCAGAGCCTGATCCGGGGCAATATAATCGAATTTCGCAAGAATTTTGGCATCACGGCGCCGCTACCCACCGAGCCAGGCAATGGCATCATGGGGCGTTGGAATATTGATGAAGACACTCTGACAGCTTACGTGATGGGCAAATTCCAAGTTCGGAGGATTTTGGACGGGGCGCTGGGAGTGCGTTTTGCCCGCACGGAAGAAAATATAGATAGCGCCAGACAGGATACGCTTCCGGACAATAGCATAGTCCGCACCCCCCTCTCCGTGACGAATAGTTATAATGACATCCTGCCGAGTCTTAACGTGCGTTTCTTCTTGCAGAGCGATTTCTTTCTGCGCGCCTCAGTATCCAAGACACTGACCCGGCCCACCCTTCCGGATCTGGCGCCATCACTCTCGCTCACGCAGATGGTTGAGGAATCCCAGAATACGGGCAGTTCGGGCAATCCCAACCTCAAGCCGGTCCGCGCTTGGAATCTTGATATTTCACTGGAAAAGTATTTTTCCAAGTCGGCCTCCGCCTATCTCGCCTTGTTCTACAAGGAGGTGGATGATTATATCTCGTCCACAAGAACCGCAGAAATCTACGACGGTCACACCTACACGATCTCCCGCCCGGAAAATGTGGGCAATGGCAGGGTCAAGGGCTTCGAGATCGGCGGCCAGATGTTCCTCGATTTTCTTCCCGGCTGGTTGAGTGGATTCGGCGCCCAAGCCAACTATACCTATGTGGACAGCGCCGTGGACAATGTCCAGTTTCCTTACAAGGTGCCCCTGACCAATCTGTCGGAGAACAGCTTTAACCTCATCCTCATGTATGAATACAAGAAGTTCTCCGCGAGGGTGGCCTACAACTGGCGCGACAAGTTCTACGTCGGATCGTTTTCCTATCTGAACCTCAATACAAACACCACCACCTTGTATCCCCAGTATATGGCGGATTACGGCTGGCTGGACGCTTCCGTGGGATATTCGTTCAACAAGCGCATCCGCCTGTCCATTGACGGGACCAACCTGCTGAACACGGTTCGCACCAAATATGTGGGGCTTGAACACCTGAAAAACAACGCTTGGGTAAACGACGTGCAATTTGTTGCATCGCTCACCATTCGCTTGTAATCAGAATATAAGCAAACAGTATCATTGGAGCAACCTTGGCTGCTTCCGGCGGCCAAGGTTGCGATTTTCATAATATTCTACTAAACATCATCAAACAAACGATAACCTCCCATTTCTGCTTTGTAAAAATGTTTTCCCCGTTATTTTCATCGGTGCCACAAGCCGGGGTTCCTCAAGCCGGAGGCTTGAAAGAGATTAGCCGGTGGTTGCGCGAGGCTTGGCGAGCGACACCACCGGATATGATTGCGGACAAAAACAGCATCCCGGAGGGATGCCAGAGAGATGGTGCCACGATTTCTGGCATCCCTCCGGGATGCGGTGTTTTGTCTCTTTTTTCCGGTGGGGTCGCTCGCCACGCCTCGCTCAACCACCGGCTAATTTCTGGCAAGCCTCCGGCTTGCTTTGGCGCTCCCTCCCGCCATCAAACAAACCCGAAATCGCACCTGGATAAGGACGACGCAAGCGCCTATTCTGGAATGCCTTTCCTGGGAGCGCGGGCATCTCTGCCCGCGAAATGCCATGCGCCCGCATATTGTATATCGAAAATACATCGCGGGCAAAGATGCCCGCGCTCCCAGGCGCTGGCGCGTAATATCAGATATTAACAAAATAAAACCATGCGATTTTTCCGGACGATTTTCCAAACGGCAATGCTTGGGCTTTTTGCGTGCTGTATCAATCACGCCCTGGCGGCGCAGCGCGAGGTGGTTGATTGGAATCCCGGCTGGCTTTTCTCCATCGGCGCCGGCGCTGACGGCGCTGACGGCGTCGACGGCGGCGCGCCCGGCGCGGACGCGGGGTCGTGGCGCGCCGTCGTTCTGCCGCATGACTGGAGCATCGAGAGTCCCGTCAGCAAGGACGCCCCTTCGCTCGGCGGCGGCGGTTTTTTCCAGACGGGAATTGGTTGGTACAAGCGTGACTTTGACATTCCCCCCGAGTGGAACGGCAAACATGTGTCGCTCGAATTCGAGGGTGTTTATATGAATGCCGGGGTTTGGGTGAACGGCGTCAGCGTCGCAAAACAACCGTATGGCTACAGCACGTTTTTTGCCGACATCACGCAACATCTGCGACCGGGGCGGACGAACACGGTGCTCGTGCGCGCGGACAACTCCGCGCAGCCCAACAGCCGTTGGTACAGCGGTTCGGGCATCAATCGCCCGGTGAGGCTGCACGTCACCGCCCCGGTGCGCGTCGCCCCGCGGGGCGTGTTTGTTGCAACGACGGAACTCACCCCCGGCTCGGCCACGCTTCGCGTCGGGACGGACGCGCTGAACGGCACAACCGCCGCCGCCAATTTGACGGTTGAAACGATTATTCTCGATCCCGACGGGCGCGAGGCTGGCGCCGCGAAAGTGAGCGGTCGCGCACTTGCCGGCGGGCGTTTTTCGGCGCGCGCCACGATTTCGATCACCAATCCGCGTCCGTGGTCGCCGGAGACGCCGGCGCTTTATCGCGCGGTCACGCGCGTGCATTCGGGCGGGGGCGTGGTGGACGAGGTTGCCACGCCCTTCGGCGTGCGCATGGTGCGGGTGTCGGCGGAGCGCGGTTTTGAGCTTAACGGGCGCCCGTTGAAACTCACCGGCGGAAACGTCCACCACGACCACGGCCCGCTCGGCGCGGCGGCATTTGCGCGCGCGGAGGAGCGCAAGGTGGAATTGCTCAAGGCCGCCGGTTTCAACGCCGCGCGCACGTCGCACAATCCGCCTTCGCCGGCGTTTCTCGACGCGTGCGACCGGCTCGGTTTGCTCGTCATGGACGAGGCGTTCGACGGCTGGAAAAGCAGCAAGACAGCGCGCGACTATGGCGTCCATTTCGACGGCTGGTGGCGGCGCGACCTCGACGCGATGGTGTTGCGCGACCGCAATCATCCGTCGGTCGTTTTGTGGAGCATCGGAAACGAAATGTACGAACGCGGCGACGCCGGCGGCCTCCGCATCGCGCACGCGCTCACGCGGCGTATCCGGGAACTGGATACAACGCGCCCGGTCACCGCCGGCGTGAACGGCATGGGCAAGGGCGGCGGGTGGGAACAGCTCGACCCGCTTTTCGCCACGCTCGACGTGGCCGGTTACAATTACGAACTCGCCGCGCGGCACGACGGCGACCACGGGCGGCTTCCGCATCGCGTGATCGTCTCGACGGAATCCTACCTTTCCGAAACGTTCGCAAACTGGGCCGTCGTCCACGACAACACACATGTCATCGGCGACTTCGTCTGGAGCGCGATGGATTATCTGGGCGAGGCCGGCATCGGGCGCGTGTTTCCGCCCGGCGAGCCAGTCGTCAGGCACTGGGAGGGCGACCAGTGGCCGTGGCACGGCGCGGCCTGCGGCGACATTGACCTGACGGGCTGGCGCAAACCCATCTCGCATTATCGCAACATCGTGTGGGACCGCGGCGAGAAACTCTACGCCGCCGTGCTCGCGCCCGCTCCCGGCGGCGGCAAATGGGGCGTTTCCCCGTGGGCGCCCGAACCGCTGCTGCCGCACTGGACGTGGCCCGGCCACGAGGGCGAACCGCTCACCGTCGAGGTCTACTCGCGCCATGACACGGTGAAACTTTTTCTCAACGGAAAACTCCTCGGCGAAAAACCCACGACGCGCGCCGAAGAATTCAAGGCGGTTTTTTCCGTGCCGTACGAGCCGGGCAAACTCGAAGCCGCCGGCTGCGACGCCGCGGGGCGCGAGGCGGAACGTTTCACGCTCGTGACAGCCGGCCCCGCCGCGCGGCTGCGTCTCACGGCGGACCGCACGCGCCTCGCCGCCGATCAACAGGACCTCGCGTTTGTCACCGTCGAGGTGCTCGACAAAGACGGCGTGCCCGTGCCGCACTCCGACGTCTCCGTCAGCTACGCGCTCGAAGGTCCGGCGACGCTCGCCGGCATCGGCGGCGCCGATTTCACGACGGACGAAACCTACCGTGCCAACCCGCGCCGTGTCTTCCAGGGCCGCGCGCTTGTCGTCGTGCGCGCGGGTGAAAAATCCGGCGCGGTCAGACTCACCGCAATCGCCGGGGGTCTCGCCCCCGCTGAAATCACGCTCAACACGCTCAACACGCTCAACACGCTTAGCACAATGCAAGTCCGGTAGCATTTTTCCGCATCACATCATGCCCGTTCGCAATCCCGGCAACCGCCACCCTTTGTTTCCCGCAGCATGGATCGTCCTGATCCGCGCCTTGGTCACGTTTCGCGTCGAAAATTTCTGGATAACTGATGTTACGCAGCTCGTAGGGCCTGACCTTGTGTCAGGCCGCGAATTACCTGTGTGGCCCCCCACGCGTTCGCGGCCTGATGCAAGGTCAGGCCCTACGAGCTGCATAACATCAGCTGGATACCAAATAACACGCCGCCCGCCACTACTACTATCACTATGATCCTGCATTCCCGCTCATCGCGTTCACGCCCGTTTTCATTTGGCGCAACGCCCGCCGCATCACTCGCCGCAATGCCCGCCGCAACGCCCGCCGCATCACTCGCCGCAACGTTTGCGTTTGCGTCGCCATTGTTGGTCGCGCTTCCCGCGCTTCTTGCGTTTCTCGCGTTTCTCGCGTTTCTTGCGCTTCCCGTGCTTCCCGCGTCCGCCCGCGCCGCCGACATTCCGCCGCTCGTGCTCGGGTCGGCATGGTATCCCGAGCAATGGCCCGAGTCGGTCTGGGAAAAAGACCTCGCGCTGATGCAGGCCGCCGGCATGAACATGGTGCGCATCGGCGAGTTCGCATGGAGCAGCATGGAGCCGGAGGAAGGCCGTTACACATTTGACTGGCTGGAAAAAGCCGTCGCCGCCGCCGCGAGGCACGGCATGGTCGTCGTGCTCGGCACGCCCACCGACGCGCCGCCCGCGTGGCTGAC